>NZ_JVIP01000043.1:0-69938 GCF_001076435.1 Corynebacterium sp. 401_CJEI | reverse complement strand
CCCCAAAGGCACCAACTTTACCGATGTCACCGACCAAGAGGTCGCCGAGGCGGAAGCATTGCTGAATAACCGGCCGCGGGTAGTGCTCGACGGGTTAACTCCCCGGGAGGTAATCTCTGGTGTTATCCATGATGCAATGACCGCCTGACCCTACCGGCCCGAAAGTGTCATAAACTAGGTCAGTTTCACATTTGCAGCCCGTCAGCTTTTAGTCCGTCAGGCCTTAGCCCGCCAAGTCAGTTTTTCGCCGCCAGCTTGCAGCCGCTACCCCTCAATCAACTCCTGTCCCCAGTAAGAATCAGGGGTAGTGCCAGGGGCGATCCAATACACAGCGGAGCCGATGTGACGGTTCCACTCATTGAGCAAATCGCCGCGATCCAAACGGGCCTGGATTGCGCTGAACTGGTTGTCCGGGTTCTTCTGGAATGCAACCCAGACCAGGCCAACGTTCGGTCCTTCGAACGGGAAGGCCGGCTCACCGGGCTGGTCTTCGTAGGCATAGGCGCGGCGACGCAGGGCGTCGTCAGGCTGACCATCCTGCTCACGGGAAAGCGCCAAGTGAGACTGGCGGTGGATGAGATACTCGCCCTGGTCATCGACGGCGTCCATGTCCTCTTCATCGAACTCGTCATTGCCGCCGGAAAGAGGAGCGCCGGTGTGGAAGTCACGACCGATAACGATGGAGCGTTCGTCGGTGCTGAGCTCATCCCAATTGTTCAAGTCGAGGGCAATACGGCGAACAACCATCACGCAGGAGTTGTTAATCGCCTTGTCCTTGGAGTCAATCCACACCTGTTCGGACCATTCCTCCGGAGTGGACGGGTTGACGGTGCCGTCGAGCTGACCCAGCGGGTTGCGTGGGGTAGCGCCGTGAGGCTGCGAACCCCAGGCGTAGGAAAAGCCCTTCTGGAACCACTTCACGCGAGCCCACGGAGCCGCCTTCTTTTCCAGTAGACGGGACGCGGCCGAAACGGTGACGAGATCATCACCGCACAACTGCAGAGCGAAGTCAGACTGGCCCCACTCAGGGCGGAGCATGTCATGCTGGAATGACGGGATATCGTGCAGACCAGCCGGCTTGCGCTCTGGCTTGCCGAGCACATCGAAGATGCGCTCACCGAAACCTGCGGTAATGGTCAGGTTTGCAGTGGCTGCAACCATTTCCGGTTCCAGATACCCCTCGATGTCCTGGCCTTGGGTGAGGCGGCGGGCAACGTCGGTAAGCGAGGAGAACAGTGCCTTCAGATCTGCTGCGTCGACGCCGTCCTTCAAATCGAATGCGACGAGGCGGAGATGTGCTTGGCCGGGCTGTTCAACGCCTGACTGGACCGGGCCATCGAACGGAATCTTGGCGCCCCTCAGGGAAGGTCCGGAAGCCTGTGTCACTCGAGGTCACTCCTTGAAAAGAGGTAGAATAAATAGCTTTTATGACTACGAGCTTAATCACTTTGGTCCCAGCAGGAGAGCATCAAAGCAAAGGCTCGGGGAGGGGGCTAAGTGAATGAGATATTTGTATATTGCGATATACTTCACATCCACAGCCGCCTCGAAGGTGTTCATTAAGGAAAGTGCTGCATATCGCACGTTTTCCGCGCAAGGTGTGTTTTGAGCCTAGCGCGCATAAGGCCTTCGAGTTATGCAGGGGAATCCCGGTGCAAGTCCGGAACTGTCCCGCAACGGTAAGCATCACTGCCAGAGCTTTGGTTTATCCGACGCGTTGATAACCAATCTTTTCAGTGATGACAAGTCCGAATGCCTGCCGGTTGTGCAATTTCATACCCGATGCTGATCACGACTGACGAGGAAATCACGAGATCATGGCAATTCACGCAACCCTCGCGGGCATTCCGCGGATAGGGCGTAATCGTGAGCTCAAAAGAGCTCTGGAAAACTACTGGCGCGACCCGGCGACCGGCGGCCTGTTGGCCGCGACGGCGCGCAACACTGTCAATAGCTACATTGGCGCAGCGTTGAAGGTAGGAATCGACTCGGTTCCGACAATTGGGCGCTCGTTCTACGACTCCATGCTGGATACATCGGCGCTGCTCGGAGTGCTTCCAGCTCGCTTTCAGGATGTCCCGAAAACGGACGGTTCCAACCTGCCGGAATGGATCAACCACTACTTCGCCACCGCTCGCGGTACGAAGACGCAACCGGCATCCGCAATGACCAAGTGGTTCGACACTAATTACCACTACATCGTTCCGGAGCTGTCAGCCGATACTGAATTTACCTCTGACCTCACTGACTGGTTGGATGATTCCTGCAGCTTGAACAATGGCGCCACAACGATGCTGCGCCCTCATTTGATTGGTCCTGTGACCTACTTGAGCCTGTCGCGTACCGACGATGGTTCGAACCCACTCGGCCTGCTGGAAAAGTTGACCGATGCGTACGCGGAAATCATCGCTCAACTGGGGGATAAGGGCTTTGAGTGGATTCAGCTCGATGAGCCAGTATTGGTCACTGACCTCGATGAAGTGACTCTTGCTAGGACTCGCCAGGTCTACGAGAAGTTGGCCGACGTGGCGGAGTCTGCGAATACCAAGTTGTGGGTGCAGACCTACTTTGGTGATGGTGATCAGGCGCTGGAAACCCTTTCTGGCACAGGCGTGCAGGCCATTGGTTGCGACCTGGTAGCAGGTAGCTCCGAGTTGCCGCATTGGACTGGCAAGGAACTGCTGGTTGCGGGCATTGTCGATGGTCGTAATGTGTGGCGCACCGACTTGGATGCAGCTCTGGCGACGCTGGAGAAGCTGGCAGCCCGAGGCCCCATCGCGGTGTCGACTAGCTGTTCGCTGCTACACGTGCCGTATTCCCTGACAGCGGAAGACCCGAGCGAAGAGGATGCCGAGGTGCTGCAGTGGCTGGCCTTCGGGGATGAGAAAATCGCCGAGGTGACCCTTTTGGCGAGGGCGCTTGATGCCAAGTTGAATGACCGCCAACTCGATGCCGCGGATTTGAAGGTGTTGAGGGAGTCCCGGGCAGCACTGGCATCGAGGGCAGAGTCGAAGCGGATTGTTAAGCCTGAAGTTCGTGAAGCTTTGGCGGCAATCGAGGATAGCGACCGTAACCGTTCCCCGTTTGCGGCTCGCCAGGCGGCTCAGGCTGAGGCCCTTAACCTGCCTCCGCTGCCGACCACCACAATCGGTTCCTTCCCGCAGACCAATAGCATTCGTCGTGCACGTGCGCAGTTGCGCGCGGGAGAGCTCACCCCAGTCGACTACGAATCAGCAATGCTCGCTGAAATTCGATGCTCCATTGAGCAGCAGGAAGAATTGGGACTCGATGTGCTGGTTCACGGCGAACCTGAGCGCAATGACATGGTGCAGTACTTCTCGGAGCAGCTGGACGGCTACCTCGCGACCGCCAATGGCTGGGTCCAAAGCTATGGTTCCCGCTGCGTGCGGCCGCCGATTCTCTACGGTGATATCACCAGGCCAGAGCCAATGACGGTGCAGTGGTACA
Organism: Corynebacterium sp. 401_CJEI; assembly: GCF_001076435.1. Classification (NCBI taxonomy): domain Bacteria; kingdom Bacillati; phylum Actinomycetota; class Actinomycetes; order Mycobacteriales; family Corynebacteriaceae; genus Corynebacterium; species Corynebacterium sp. 401_CJEI. The sequence continues at coordinate 66,470 of NZ_JVIP01000043.1, read as the reverse complement.
AGGCAGCGGCAAACATGACTGACCTTCCCGTCAAGGGAATGCTCACCGGGCCGGTGACCATGTTGGCATGGTCGTTTGTCCGTGATGACCAGCCCATCGGTGACACTGCGGATAACGTTGCGCTGGTTTTGCGCGATGAGATTGCAGATCTCGTGGCCGCTGGAGCGCAAATCGTGCAGGTCGATGAGCCAGCCATTCGCGAGTTGCTGCCCCTGAATGAAGCGGACCAGCCCGCCTACCTGAAGTGGGCCGTAGGTTCCTTCCGTCTGGCTACCTCTGGTGTGGCTGACGACATTCAGATTCACACGCATATGTGCTACTCGGACTTCAATGAGCTTATCGACACCGTCGATGATCTCAACGCCGATGTCACGTCCATCGAAGCAGCTCGCAACGGTATGCAGGTGCTCGCAGCGCTGAAAGATGAGGGATACGTTCGCGGGATTGGTCCAGGTGTCTGGGACATCCACTCGCCTCGCGTGCCGACGGACGGAGAAGTCAACCAGCTCGTGGAAGATGCGCTTGAAAGCGTTGACCCCAACCTGCTGTGGATTAATCCGGACTGTGGTCTAAAGACCCGAGGTTGGGAAGAGGTTACGGCTTCACTGAAAGTATTGGTAGCCGCAGCTCAGCAGGCTCGGTTGCAGCTAGCAGAGTAAGTCGCGAACTGCATAGCCGCAAAATAAATAGTGGGTTAAGTAGCAAAAAGTGTGTCCGCTCGGCGTGTCGCCGGGTGGGCACCTTTTGCTACTTAGCCCTACTTAGCCCCAATGCGAGTTAGTGACCTCGGTTATGGCTGGCAGCGGGCCAATGGAGTTACTGACCGCGTTTATAGCAAAAATTGTCCGAAAAATGGCTTGAAAGTGTCATAAACTCTCACAGTTTCACATTTGCAGCCCGTCGTGCCTACCAGGCTCCTACCTAAGCCCCCCACTCAATCCGGGCTACTTCTTGGCCACCACTGGCTCAATTGGGTTACCTCGCCAGGAGGTGTGCGCAGGAACATGGTCACCGCGCATGACGAGAGAACCGGGTTCGACGCGGCAGCCGTCGTCAAGCACAGATGCCGGCAGTGCGACTGAGTGCGGTCCTAGGACGGAGCCGTGTCCGATGTGGACGGTGTCGAGCGTCATCACGCGGTCGGTGAACAGGTGCGTCTGAACGACACAACCACGGCCGACAGAAGCGCCCCGCTCGATTTTGACAAGGTCGGTCTCGGGCAGCCAGTACGTCTCCAGCCACACCCCGTGGCCAACGTTCGCGCCGAGCAGACGCATCGCGCGTGCGATACCGCCGGTGGCCATCGCCGGGTTCAGGTACCACGGTGCGGCAACCATTTCGACGAATGCATCCTGCAGCTCATTGAGCCAGACGAACTTGCTCCACAGTGGGTGATCACCGGGCTTGTGCTTGCCGACGCACACCCACTTGGCCACGACCGTGATGAGCAGCCCCAGCACACCAACAATCAGTAGCACGGCAGGGGAGAGCAGCCACGCGACCAGCAGGCCGAGCAGGGCAGCGCCAACGCCACCTGCAGTGACCAACTCCGCGGTGAACATGCCAAGGGCCTGCAAGATAAACAGCGTGACCGTAGCCAACATGAGAGAGACCATCGGTGCCAGGACGCGCAGTGTCTCGACGATGCCGCGGGCGACCTTCAATCCCGTAGTCGGACGGTAGGTCTGCGCCGACTCATCGCTGGAGACGGTGCCCACGCGGCGCATGCGCTCTGGCGGCGAACCCCACCAGTTGGAGCCGGACTTGGTCTTCTTCGGGGTAGAGGACAGCACGGCCACCAGCGAGTTCTTCGCCAGCTTGCGTTCTGGAAGCGTGATGCCGGAGTTGCCCAGGAAGGCGCGCTTGCCGATGCGGGAGTCACCCACCAGCAGCCAACCGCCGCCGAGCTCGTAGCTGCCGACCATGGTGTCGTCAGCCAAGAAGGACTCGTCCTTGACGTGCAAGAACTTCGGAATACCGATCGCGGTGGAGACTTCGCTGTCGTGACCAATTTGGGCGCCCAGTGCACGCAGCCACAGCGGCGTCAACATGGAGGCGTAGATGAAAAATAGGTCGTGACGGGCAGCGTCCATCAGGCGAATTGTCGCCCACGACTGCCAACCCACGCGCGAACGCACCGGGAACACTCCCGGCTTCAGGCCGATGCTGAACAGGCGCACGAGAATCAGCGTCAGCAGGGCATACACCGCAACACCGACGAAGGTGGCGGGAATAGCCCACAGCACGGCGCTACCCAGCGTTGGCCAGAGATTCGAGGTGGTTAGCTCGGTGGTGCCGTCGATAAGCCCCGTGCCCCAACCGATGACAGCAGCCATCGCGACCGCAGCGGACAGCGGCACCAGCGTCAGTAACACAGCAGTAAGACCGTAGATAGCCACCCAGTGGCGACGCGCCGGCGGGACTTCCTCCGGGAAGCGGTGCTTGGACCGGCCGACCTTGCGAGCCGGGGAACCCGACCAGCGCGCACCAGCCTTGACCTTCTTTTCACCGGTGACGGTGGAACCCGCCTCGATGTGAGCGTCATTGCCGATACGCGCGCCGGGCAGCAGCGTGGAACGGGCACCGATGCGGGCGTGCTTGCCAATAGTGACCTCGCCGACGTGGACGACATCACCATCGACCCAGTATCCGGACAGGTCTACCTCCGGCTCGATCGAGCAGTAATCATCCAGTTTGACCAGACCCGTCACCGGCGGCAGCGCGTGCAGATTCACGCCCTTACCAATGCGGGCACCCAGCATGCGGGCATACCACAGCACGAACGGAGCGCCCGCCACTGAGTGGGCGCCGGAGCTCTCTGCCAGGCGTTCAGCCGCCCATAGGCGCAGATGCACCGAGCCGCCACGCGGGTAATCACCCGGGGCGATGTTGCGCGTGAGCAGGCGTGTCGTCGCCGCGTTGATGGGCATAACCCCCAGCGGGGTCAGGAACAACACGGCCAGTACAGCCACCAACCAGCCTGGTAGTGCCAGCGGCCCGCCGATAACCCAGTTGATAATCGCAAGCCACGTTACCCAGCGCATGCCACGTGCCCACTGCAGAGGCACCATGAGGCCGACCTGCGCCCAACGGGTCTTGCGGGAGACAGGCGTCGGCTCGGGCACCTTTTCCAGGTGGGCGGTGGGGTCTGGCGCGTCGGCAAGCATGTCGTCGCTGATGAAACCGCGAGCGACCAATTCCTCGGCGAGGTTTCCCAGGCGTGGGTGGTCGTAGAGATCGCGCACGGCGACCTGTGGGGCGCGCTGACGAATGCGCGCGATGACGCTCGCCGCCGCCAGCGACGTGCCGCCCAGGGCGAAGAAGTCCGAGGCTGCGCCGGGCGCAGGTACGGACAGCACGTCGGCCCAGATATCGGACAGCCATTTCTCCACAGGGCTCAGCTTGTCGACGTCGCCCTCACCCGCACGTGCAGGCAGTGGCCACGGCAACGCCGCCTTGTCGACCTTGCCGGAGGTGCGAACCGGCAGCTCATCCATGATGTGCAGGCGTGGCACCATCGCGGCTGGCATGGCATCGCGGAGGGTGTCCATGCACTTGTCGTAGTCCATGGCTGCGGCGTCGCCACCGGCGCCGACGTAGCCGACCAGGATGGAGTCGCCAGCACCGGTCTTCTGCACCACGACAGTCGCCTGAGTAGCGCCGGGGAGGGCAGCCAGGTGCGCCTCGACCTCGCCGAGCTCAATACGGCGCCCGCCGATTTTCACCTGATCGTCGACGCGGCCGGTGAAGTACAGTCCGCCCTCATCCATGATGACGTGGTCGCCGGTGCGGTACGCGCGCTCCCAGCCCAGGGCTGGCAGCGGCGCGTACTTCTCGGCGTCCTTCTCCGGATCCAAGTAGCGCGCGAGTCCCACACCGCCGATGACTAGCTCACCCTTCGTGCCCGGTGGGACGGGGTTGCCCTCCTCGTCGATAACGGTGAGGTCCCAGCCGTCCAGAGGAAAACCAATGGTCACGGGCTTGCCAGGCTTCAGCTCGATGCCGGAGGCCACGACGGTGGCCTCGGTGGGGCCGTAGGTGTTCCACATCTCGCGCTCAGGGGTGGACAGGCGCTCGACCAGCTCTTGCGGGCAGGCTTCGCCACCGACGATGAGTAGGCGCACGCTGTCGAGTGCTTCAGCGGGCCACAGGCCGGCCAGTGTTGGGACCGTGGAAACGGCCGTGATGTGGCGGGAAATCAGCCATGGGCCCAGGTCTACACCGGAGCGCACCAGCGAACGTGGGGCCGGCACCAGGCAGGCGCCATTTCGCCAGGCCAGCCACATTTCCTCACAGGAGGCGTCGAAGGCGACGGACAGTCCGGCGAGAACGCGGTCGTCCGGGCCGAGCGGCCCTTCCGGGTGGTTGGCCAAGAACCAGCGGGCCTCCGCATCGACAAAAGCGGCGGCGCTGCGGTGGGTGACCGCCACGCCCTTGGGCTTGCCGGTGGAGCCAGAGGTGAAAATAATCCAGCAGTCATCGTCAGGAGTGGGCTCCTGCGAGATGATCTCGCGTGCGTTCGGCGGCGTCGGTTCCGTCGCTTCCTCGTCGGAGTCGGCGTCGAAGTCCAGCGGGCGGGGGCGATTACGCGCCGTAGAGCCAGCCAAATGTAGGCCTTCAGCATCGAAGTAACCAGCGATACCGGCCTCGCCGAAGACCATTTCGGCACGCTCGTCGGGGTCGTCCGCATCCACCGGAACGTAGGCGGCACCGGCAGCCATGATGGACAAAATTGCCAGGTAGAGCTCGCGGCTTCCCGACGGCATCCGCACACCAATGCGGTCGCCGCGACGGATGCCCTGTTCGTAGAGCCACGTAGCTGTGGAATCAATCTCGTTGATTAATTCCGCATACGTGACGACAACCTCGCCGTCATCGATGGCCTCAGCCTCAGGGAACCTTCGCGCGGTCGCCCGGACAATGTCAATGAGTGTGCGCTCAAGCGGCTGTTCCGTAGCACGTAGGAACTTCGCTTCAGTGGTTGTCACTTGAGAGCCCCCTTCTTATTCTTCTTGCGCTTTTTCTTCTTCTTCGACTTCTTCCGTTTAGGACGCTGGGCATCGCTTGACGACGTCGCCTGCGTCTTATTCTCCGCCATGTTCTTGGTGTCTGTCTCAGTGGCCGTGACCTCTGGGGTAGCGGTCTCGGGGTTCTTCGCGCCGGCATCGGTTTCGGGGCTTGCAGCGGAGTCGTCGGCAAGCGATGCAAGCAGCGCGCGTACCTCGGGTGCGCATTCGGCGACGGCGGCGCGTTCGGCTCTGCGGAGTGAGCGTCGCAGAGATGCGCGGGTGGTGTTGCCCGTTTCTGTCAGCGCGATGAGCTGGCGGCGTCGATCCTTGGAGTCTCGGGTGCGTTCGACTAGATTTGCCGACTCCAGAGAGTCAATCAGGCGAACCATGTCAGAGCGGTCCATGCCGAGCAGCGCGCTCAGCTCGGTTTGAGCCATGTCGCCGCCATCGGCGATAGCCTCCAGAACCCAATACCCGCGGATGGAAATCGACTCAATCTGAGTGCGGCCCAGAGCCGCGTTGACACTGGCGCGGACAGCCGCATCGAGCTGTGCCAGGCACCAGGACGCGGATTTGCGCAGGGCGGCCGGTGTGACGGCGAGTTCGCTTGCGGAGCCGGGCTTGCACTTGGACTTAGCGCTGGCCTTGTTTTTCGCTTTCGCTCCCTTGCGAGCCTTCTTCGCCTTGGTGCTGCTCTGTGCGTCGACAGCAGGCACCTTCGCGTCTACGGCGGCTGCCACACCACCGCTGGTGTCGGCTGAGTCCGCCGAGGAAAGTACGGATGAATCAGACATACTTCCCATACTAGACAATCTGGGGAACCATCAATAATGGGACATGGCCAACTAATAATGTCCCTGTTTGCCTGCGGATTGTTAGAAGGTCGGTGCTTTGGGGTGGGTAGATAAAAGAAAAACTGCCCTGCAGGTAGGCAGGGCAGTTGTAGTTGATTTAGTTGGCCTTCTCCATTGGGCGGCCGAAGTGCTCCCAGTCGATCATGCCGCCGGTGATGACGATGGTGTCGATACCGTTCTTCTCCAACCAGGAAGAAACCTGAGCGGCACGTCCACCGGAGCGGCACATCAGGTAAATGTCGGAATCCAAATCTAGCTCGCCGTAGCGGGACGGAATCTCTTCCATGGGGATGTGAACGGCGCCGGTGGCGTGGCCGTCATCCCACTCCATCTGTGAGCGGACATCAATGATCTGTGCGTCTTCGGGTACTTCAGATACGTTTACGGTTTCCATAGTGCGCACTATACGCAATCTGGCCTTATCGCCGGAAGCACAAAGGCCGCCGGAGGAAAACTCCGACGGCCGTAGCGCTGAATCACAGGAACTGCGTCAAAGGTGCGAGCCCCAGGAAGGGAGGTTGGCTAGCGCAATTCTTACTTGTGGCTCTTACTTGTGGCGCTCGATAGCCTCAGTCAGGATGCGCTCAGCCTCAGCCTTGTCGCCCCAGCCCGAACCGGAAACTTCCTTGCCCGGCTCCAGGTCCTTGTAGTGGACGAAGAAGTGCTCAATCTCGTCCTTGGTGAACTGGGAAACATCATCGATGTCCTGGTAGTGGTCGAAGCGGACATCATCCAGGACGCACAGCAGCTTGTCGTCGCCGCCGGCCTCGTCGGTCATCTTGAAAACGCCGAGCGGACGAGCCTTGACAATAACGCCCGGGAAAACCGGCTCCGGCAGGATCACGAGAGCGTCCAACGGGTCGCCATCTTCGCCGAGGGTTTCATCGATGAAGCCGTAGTCGGCCGGGTAGGCCATTGGGGTGAACAGGTAGCGGTCGAGGTAGACCTTGCCGGTCTCGTGGTCGACTTCGTACTTGTTGCGCTGACCCTTCGGGATCTCAATAGTGACCTCAACGCTCACGGCGATGACTCCTTATAATCGGTGTACACTTCTCTGACGGCTATCTTATGCGAAACCCGCTCAAAACCGTTTATTTGTGCACCTTAAGTGAGGTTTTGTTTCCAGGAAGAAGGTGTTTGTGACCGTGGGCAGTACCGACTCTGACAGCTCCAAAACCGCCGCTAAGGGCACGGAAAAATCGCCCAGTTCCGTAAAATCCGGCAAGTCCAAGAAGTCGCGTGGACTGAAAATCGGCGGTGCCATCGCCGGTGTTCTCGTTATCGCAGCGGGCAGCGGCGTAGCGGTTGTCGTCAATAACAATCGTCAGATTGTGGTCGATGCGCCGCCCGCCGTCAGTCAAGCTTCTGTTCCCGTGACGGCTGCGCAGTCTTCGCTTGACGACGGCACTCTGGCCCAAAAAGTCAGCGCCATCATGGACGCTGCTGCGGCTGATCCAGCCTTCGGTGAGCTGCATGGAATTGTCAGCGATGCTTCGACCGGCCAGAAACTGTGGGGGATCAATGACACCGCGGTGGCCTTGCCGGCGTCCAGCATGAAGATTCTCACCGCGTCTGCCGCACTGTTGGACTTAGGTGAAGATCATCGGGTTTCCACCCGCGTCTCCCGGGTTACGGGGACTAATGACATCGTTTTGCACGGCGGGGGCGACCCTACCTTAAGCAAGGACGGGGAAGGGTTCTTCCAGGACTCGGCTTCAATCGCTGAGTTGGCGAAAAAGATTTCCGTGGTCATTCCGGAGGGGGTCGGCAAGGTTTATCTCGACAACTCTCTATTCACCGAGAGTTTCCACGAGACCTGGGAGCGCGAGGGGTTGGAGGACGGCTACATCGCACCGGTGGAGTCGGTGATGATGGATGCCGGTCGTATCGATCCGACGAATGAAGAATCGCAGCGCAGCGCCACGCCCGCTGCGGATGCAGCTGATGCGCTGGCCAAGGCGCTTGGTGCGGAAAACGGAGGCAGCCTGAGGGATGCAGCCAAGGATGGTCAGTCACTACCTCTGGACCCAGACATTGTTGCGCTCGTGCAGTCGGCTCCGCTAGTTACCCGTGTGCACGAGATGATGATTTACAGCGACAACGTGCTCGCAGAGTCCATTGCCCGTGAGGTGGCTATCTCTCGCGGTCTGCCGCCGACCTTTGAGGGGGCCGCACGTGCCGTGCGTGACACTCTCGCGGAGCACGGTTTTCCTCTCGATGGTGCGGTGCTGTCGGACTCCAGCGGCCTGAGCACGGATAACCGTATTTCTCCGCAGCATCTCTCCGAGGTGCTCAATTCCGCCGCGGGGCCGGTGGAATCGGCTGAGCAGGGAGGACTGGCGGAGTCGCAGGAGTCGTCGGAAAGCACTGCGTTGCGGTTGCGCCCACTGTTGGACAGCCTGCCGGTGGCGGCAGTGTCCGGCACTCTGGCGACGCGCTTTGCTGGTCAGTCCGGGGCGGGCATCGTCCGTGCGAAGACAGGCACGCTGAATAAAGCCTCGGCGCTGGCGGGGTATGTGGTGACGAAGTCGGGGCAGGTGCTGACGTTCGCATTTATTTCCAATGAAGCGAGCCTGTTGCCAGCAAGAGCTGCGGCGGATAAAGCAGCGAGCGCACTGGCAGATATCTAAACTGAGATTCATTTACCACTGAAAATAATTTGAGGAGATGAATCCGCAATGGCCTCTCACACTTCCGCGATTAGGAACTTGCCAACCGTTCACGAGATTGCCGCACTGGTTCGCGAGGGAAAGCTAAGCCCGGTGGACAGCGTGCAGCGCAGTCTCGACGCTATCGCCAGACTGGATGGAGGGATTCATGCCTTCCGTGAAGTGTGGGTGGATAGGGCTCTGCAGGCTGCGCGGGAACTCGAGCACAGCGAGAACCTCTCGGAGTTGCCGCTCGCAGGTGTGCCATTCGCGCTGAAGGAAAACACCGCTCTAGAGAACCCGTTTGTCCAGCAGTTGACTAGCGCCGGTGCAATCGCAGTGGGAACTACGGTGAATCCGCAGTTCTGTACGTGGGGGACGACGACGCTGCCGGGGCTGGCCGTCGACAATCCGATTCTGCCGGGGCACACTCCGGGTGGGTCCTCCGGCGGATCCGCAGCGGCTGTCGCCGCTGGGATGGTTCCGTTTGCGCAGGGCAACGACGGCATGGGGTCACTGCGTATCCCTGCAGCGTGCTGCGGGCTTTCGACCCTGAAGGCGACCCCGGGAACAATGCCGGGGCGCGTGGGCGGCAATGACTGGTACGGAATGTCTGTCCAAGGGGTGCTCACAGTCAACAACGAGGACTTGCGCCTGATTACCAAGATCCTCACAAATGGCATGGTGGATGCGGAGGATCCGGCGAAGACCCTGCCTGAAAACTTCGCCGTCAGCGTGGACACCACTGCGCCCGTATTCGGGTTAAAGGCTGCACCGGAGTACGTCGATGCGGCGCAACAGGCGGCGAGAGTATTCGCGGACAAGGGCTTTGCGGTGACGGAAAAGAACATGCCGTACCCGCTGAACCCACTGCCGATGCTCGCGCGCTGGACTGCGGGGGTGGCGGATCAGCTGCGCGACGAGCCGCGCCCTGATCACCTGGAGTGGCGCAACCGAGTCCACGCCGGCATTGGTCGCTTGCTGCGTTTCACAATCAATGGCCGCCAAGTGGCACGCGATGGCGCCCGCATCGAGCGTGAGCTGCCGGGTGACACCATTTTGATTACCCCAGCTTTGGCCAAGAATCCACCGCGGATCCGCGCATGGCATCGCATGCCCTGGATTGTGAACCTGTTGTCCAATCTGCGCTTCACTCCTTACGTTTCGACGTGGAATTACCTGGGTTTCCCGGCCGGCATCGTTGTGGAGCCGACTTCTGGATTGCCGGTGCAGCTGATTGCCCGCCCGACTCAGGAGCGAATTCTGCTCACGGCGATGGAGACCATCGCAAGTGGTGGGCGCGTTGGCTAGACCTTCCACGTTGGCTAGGCCTTTTTGGCCGGACCGCAGCCCTCATTTCCTCATCATTCGGCAAGCTGTCCGCGCGATAGTGCCGCAGGTGGGGCAGGAGTTGGGCGGCGGTATCGTCATTGGGCTTTCCGGCGGTGCGGATTCGCTCGCCCTGACCGCCGGGGCCTGTGCGGAAGCTTTCGGGTCCAAGGGGGCACTGGCCGGCCGCAACGTTCACGCCGTCGTCGTTGATCATCAGCTTCAGCAGGGCTCTGCAGAAGTCGCTGAGCGCGCCGCCCACATAGCTCGGGGGATGGGGGCTACGGCCGAGGTTATCGCGGTCGATATCAATAACGATTCCGACCGCGGTCCCGAATACGAGGCGCGTTTGGCTCGACACCGAGTCCTACGGCAGATCGCCCAATCTCGAGGTGCGGCACTGATGCTCGCCCACACGTTGGACGACCAGGCGGAAACAGTTTTGCTGCGACTGGCCAGAGGGGGCGGCCCGCAGGCGCTGTCCGCTATCCGAGACAATCTCACGTGGTCGGACGGGACTCGGATTCTGCGTCCGCTGCTCGGTGTGCGACGCACCGACACTCAGCGCTGCTGTGAAGAGCTGGGCCTAAAAGTCTGGCATGACCCACACAACCAGGACGACCATTACGCCCGCGTCCGGGTTCGAAAGACGATTTTGCCGCTGCTGGAGCAGGAGCTGGGTCCGGGAGTTGCGGAAAACCTTGCTAAGACCGCGGGGATTGCAGCAGTCGACAATGACTTTTTGGACGCTCACGCCGATTCGGCTCTGCATGCGCTGCTGGGGGAGGAAGAGGCGTCGGCAAGCGGGAGCCTGTCTGTGCGAGGGGTGGCTGAGCTTGACGACGCCATCGCGGTGCGTGTCCTCGCACGTTGGTTGCGGCAGGCGGGTGCGGAGCCCAGCAGTAAACAGATCGACATGGTGATGGCGCTCGTGCACCGCTATCACGGCCAGGGCGAAGTGCCGGTGACCCGCGGTCGCGATGGTGCTGACAGAAATGCCAGGTTGGTCGTTGAGCGAAAAGATGGCACTCTACAATTGGTAATGAATCGTCCCGCGGTGCCTTAAGAAGGGTGCCGCAATCCAACTTCCGGCGGCTGAGAACAATCGGTTGCCATAACCCTGAACTTGCACTGGGGCAGTTACGCTCCATCGACACGCCGCCATAGAAGTGCGGAAAGGAAATGCGATGCATGATGTGAAGGATTTCAACGTCCCCGCAAACCCCTACGGCGATGAGGTAGAGGCAGTTCTCATTGGCGAAGAGGAGCTGCATGCTCGCATTGCCGAGATGGCGCATCGTGTGAATGAGAAGTACAAGGATGCCGACAACGATCTGATTCTGGTCGCAGTGCTCAAGGGTGCGGTGTTCTTCCTGACTGACTTCGCTCGTCAGCTCAGCATTCCCAGCCAGATGGAGTTCATGGCGGTTTCCAGTTACGGAAACTCCACCTCGTCGTCAGGCGTGGTGCGTATTTTGAAGGACCTGGATCGCGATATTGAGGGACGCGATGTTGTGATCGTCGAGGACATCATTGACTCCGGCCTGACCCTGTCCTGGTTGATGAAGAACCTGCGCAACCGTAATCCGCGCTCCCTGGAGGTCATTACGCTTTTGCGTAAGCCAGAGGCTGTGCGCACCAGCCTGGATGTTGCGGATGTTGGCTTCGACATTCCGAACGAGTTCGTCATCGGTTACGGCCTGGATTACGCCGAGCGCTACCGCGACCTGCCGTACGTCGGCACGCTTCACCCGCGCGTTTACCAGGGCTAGGTCTGTCTTCGGCGCTTATTGCACAGTGCCGATGCTTTACGACGGGCATTGCGCGCGTACCCTCCCGCAGTTCTAGCTGTCTTCTAGCTATGAAAAGTGGGAGTTGGAAACTTTTTTCGGTTGCGATGCGTTATGCCTACTGTGGGGTCAGGTGCCATGAGCCCTGGCCCCACGTTGTGACATTGATGTGTCTTCGAGAAGAACTCGTTGATGCGTACAATTAATAAAAGCAACTAATAGATGTAGAGAGCGAAAAGCGAACCCACTGTATGGACAAGAAAAAGGTGTTCCGGTTTGCCACCGTTGCCGGCATCATCCTGATTATCCTCTTTGCTATTACTCAGCTGGCGGATGATTCCCGGGAATACCGCGAGGTGGATACGTCCGTTGCCCTGACCCAGTTGGATAAGGGCAATGTCACGGAAGCTCAGATTGACGATCGTGAACAGCGAATTCGCCTCACCCTGAAGAAGGGCGTGGAGGTCGAGGGTACTGAGGACGTCACGAAGGTGATGACCAAGTACCCAGCGCGTGCGACCGACCAAGTCTTTGACAAGGTCACCGCCGCCAAGGGTATGGAGAAGTTCGATACCAAGGTCACGCAGGATTCCTTCCTGATGTCCACCTTGGGCTTCCTGCTGCCGATGGTGATCTTCTTCTTCGTCATCATGTACTTCTTCAGCCGCATGCAAGGCGGCAAGAACGGCATGTTCGGCTTTGGTGGCAACCGCGCCAAGCTGCTGAACAAGGAGACCCCGACCAATACGTTCGAGGATGTTGCTGGTGCCGATGAGGCCGTCCAGGAGCTCGACGAGATTAGGGATTTCCTGCAGCACCCAGCTCGCTACGAGGAGCTCGGCGCGAAGATTCCGCGTGGTGTTTTGCTCTACGGTCCTCCCGGTACCGGTAAGACCTTGCTGGCCCGCGCCGTCGCCGGTGAGGCAGGAGTGCCTTTCTACACCATCTCGGGTTCGGACTTCGTTGAAATGTTCGTCGGTGTCGGTGCCTCTCGTGTCCGTGACCTGTTTAATCAGGCCAAGGAAAACAGCCCGTGCATTATCTTCATCGACGAGATTGACGCCGTCGGTCGCCAGCGTGGTGCCGGTATGGGCGGCGGCCATGATGAGCGTGAGCAAACCCTGAACCAGCTGCTGGTGGAGATGGATGGTTTTGGTGATCGTCAGGGCGTAATCATCATGGCTGCGACCAACCGTCCGGATATTCTCGACCCGGCGCTGCTGCGTCCGGGCCGTTTTGACCGACAGATTCCGGTGGGCGCACCAGACCTGAAGGGCCGCGAGGCAATTCTGAAGGTCCACGCCCGGAACAAGCCGCTTGGACCGGATGCGGATCTGACGTCGCTGGCGAAGCGCACCGCCGGTATGAGCGGTGCTGATCTGCAGAACGTGCTGAATGAAGCTGCGCTGCTGACCGCTCGCGTCAACGGCAACATCATTACTGCGGATGCGCTGGAAGAGGCAGTCGACCGAGTTATCGGCGGTCCGCGCCGTACCTCCAAGGTGATTTCCGAGCAGGAGAAGAAGGTCACCGCCTACCACGAGGGTGGCCACACCCTGGCTGCGTGGGCGCTGAAGGACATTGAGCGTGTTTACAAGGTCACCATCTTGGCTCGCGGTCGCACTGGTGGACATGCGCTGACCGTCCCCGAGGACGACAAGGGCATGTATAACCTGCCAGAGCTCTTTGCCCGTCTGGTCTTCGCCATGGGTGGTCGCGCTGCCGAGGAGCTGGTTTTCGGACTGCCGACTACCGGTGCTTCTGCCGATATTGAGCAGGCCACCAAGATTGCTCGCGCCATGGTGACCGAGTACGGCATGTCGCCGGAGCTCGGCCCGGTGAAGTACGGGGAGGAGCAGGGCGATCCGTTCGTAGGCCGTAGTGGCAGCGGCACTCTGGACTACTCGCCAGATGTGGCGGCGAAAATTGATCAGCAGGTTCGTTTGCTGATCAATAAGGCTCATGACGAGGCCTACGCCATCTTGAAGGAAAACCGCGACACTCTCGATGTTCTGGCTGAGAAACTGCTGGAGAAGGAGACCCTGCGTCGTCCGGATCTGGAAGTTATCTTCACCGATGTCGTTCCGCGTGAGCGTCTGAACTTCTTCGATAGGGACACCAAACACCCGGCCGATGGCCGCGAGCCGGTGAAGACACCGGTGGAGTTGGCAATCGAGCGCGGTGAGGAACCGCCGAAGCGTGTCAACATCTTCGCGCCGGTGCGTCGCCGCGAACCGGAGAACCAGGACGCGGGCAACAACGGCAATGGTCAGGGGCCAGCAGGCTCCGCTGGTGCCGGTAATGCTAGTGCTCCGGGTCTGCCGGGCGCCCAGCAGGACCGACCGAATGTTCCGGTTTACGGTGGCACCCCACCGCCGGCTGGTTGGACCGCACCAGGTTGGCCGCCGAAGGATACCGGCAGCACGCACGGTTCGGCTGCCGCACCGGCACCGGCCCCGGCGCAGGCTCCTCGCTCGGAGGGGCAGAGCCAGCCGGGTTCGCAGGATGGCCAGGGCAACACGCGTGGCCAGCACCCAGGCACTGCTAACTACCCAGCAGGCTCCCCGGACTTCGGCTCGAAGGCAACCGGTATTGGTAGCAACGGTGGCAACGGCCCCGCGAATATCCCTGCTCCTCCGAAGATGCCGTGGGACAGGCAGGGGGGATGTCACCACCAGGAAAACTCTGGCAGCGATGACACCCCGACTACGGTGATGCCGTCGGCGGGACAGCAGCAGGAACTGCGCGGATTCCGCTTGCCGGATAACGAGCAGCCGGAATATACAGAACGTTCGGAAAACGCGAAGAACGCCGACAACTCCGATGACAAGGGTGCACAGATGCACGATTCGGATAAAGACGGCGTCGTCAAGCGAAACGAAGACAACAGCGCCTGGCAGGACAAGCCGGACACCAACGAGGAGCGATAAGTACACATCATGGAGCGCGAATTCGATCAGGAGCGAGCCGAGGCTGCGGTTCGTGAACTGTTGATTGCCGTCGGTGAGGATCCCGACAGGGAAGGTCTGAAGGAGACACCGGCGCGAGTGGCGCGAGCCTACCGTGAGGTTTTCTCGGGCCTGTTTGAAGATCCGTCTGAGGTGCTGGCTAAGACCTTCAACGAGGATCACCAGGAACTCGTTTTGGTCAAGGACATCCCGATTTACTCCACCTGTGAGCATCACTTGGTGCCGTTCTTCGGCGTTGCCCACATTGGTTACATTCCGGGCAAGGACGGTCGTGTGACGGGCCTGTCCAAGCTCGCTCGTCTGGTCGATGGCTATGCGAAGCGCCCGCAGGTGCAGGAGCGGCTGACCAGTCAGGTTGCGGATGCCTTGGTGGAGCGGCTGGATCCGGCCTCGGCGATTGTCGTTATTGAAGCGGAGCATCTCTGCATGGCCATGCGCGGTATCCGCAAGCCGGGTGCGCGCACGGTGACATCAGCCGTCCGCGGTGGCTTCAAGACGGATGCCCGTTCGCGCGCAGAGGCAATGGCGCTGATCCGCAAGAGCTAACGCAACAGTTAAATGGTCGATTGGAAAGGCTGGACAACAAGGTGACTGAATCCCCCTTGCAAGAGCAGGCAGGACAGCAGGCGGAGATGGGTGTCGAGAATCAGCTCTGCAAGGTGATGGGCATGGTCAACGTCACCGAGGACAGCTTTTCCGATGGCGGCCTGTACAAGACCTTCGACGCGGCGATTGCCCATGCGCACGAGCTGCTCGCTGAAGGCGCACATATTCTCGACATCGGTGGCGAGTCCACTCGCCCCGGCGCACACCGCGTTTCCGAGGATGAGGAAATTGCCCGGGTCGTGCCGGTGGTCCGCGAGCTCGCGGCAGACGGGCACCTGATCAGCGTCGATACAATGCGCGCAAGTGTCGCAGAGGCAGCAATCGCCGAGGGTGCGGTATTCATCAACGATGTCTCCGGCGGTCTCGCAGACCCCAACATGTACGCAGTCTGCGCCGATGCCGATGTGCCCATCTGTCTGATGCACTGGAAGACCGATCGCTTCGGCTCCGCTTCTGGGCGCGCCGAAACTCACCCGGACGGCATTGTCGCCGATGTTCGTGAGCACCTGCTTCAGCTTGTCGACGGTGCCATGGGTGCCGGAATCGTCGAGGAAAATATTGTCCTCGACCCAGGCCTGGGCTTTGCCAAAAACGCCGATGACAATTGGGCGCTCCTCCACGACCTGCCGGAGCTTATTGACCTCGGTTTCCCCCTGTTGGTCGGTGCTTCCCGCAAGCGTTTCGTCGCCGCCGTTGGCAGTGAGGTACGAGCACCAAAGCAGGCTGATGCCGCGACTACCGCAATTTCCGCGCTGTCCGCAGCGGCGGGCGCATGGGCGGTTCGAGTTCACAATGTGGCCGACAACCTCGACGCAGTGCGTGTGGCGCAGGCATGGAACCTTGGACGTTCACTGAACGGTTACACAGCGACCGGCGACTATCCGGAAGGTGGGTCTAACCGCGCTGCGCAGCACAACGAGTCGGCTGCGGAATCACCAGCCGAGTCGGCTCTGGAAGGAGACGCGTAAACACAGTGGCTGATCGCATTGAACTCAAAGGTCTGAAAGCCCACGGCTACCACGGTTGTCTCGACTTCGAGCGCCGGGATGGCCAGGACTTCATCTGTGATGTCACCCTGTGGCTGGATTTCTCCGGTGCTGCTGCGAGCGATGAGCTGGACGACACCGTCAACTACGCCGACATTGCAGCTACAGCGCACGGAGTTTTAACCGGCACTCCTCGCAACCTCATTGAAACAGTCGCGACCGAGATCGCCGAAGCAGTGCTTGCCGACGACGACGCCCGCGCCGAACGCGGATTGTCCCCACTGTTGCACGCGGTGGAAGTGACCATTCACAAACCACATGCGCCCATTCCGCTTGACTTCGATGACGCTGCGGTGACAGCCCGCCGTTCGCGGAAGAAACGGTTGGCATGATTCGCGCAGTTGTTTCTATCGGCGCGAACATGGACCGCGCGCGAGAAAACCTCACAGGTGTGCAGGACTTCTTCGCCGATGAATTGGTCGCAGCCTCAAAAATTTATGCCACCCCGCCTTGGGGTGGGGTAGAGCAGGGTGACTTCCTCAACGCCGTACTCATTGTTGACACGCGCCGGACACCAATGGAGCTACTGGAAGCTGGTTGGAAACTGGAAAATGACGCTGGTCGAGTGCGTGAAATTCACTGGGGGCCGCGGGCGCTCGACGTGGACATTGTGCAGGTCATCGACAAGGAATCCGGCGAGGAGATTATTTCTGACGATTCGACTCTGACCCTGCCGCACCCGTGGGCAACCGAGCGTGCCTTTGTACTGGTGCCATGGCTCGACGCCGACCCGGATGCCGAATTGGAGGGAGTTCGGGTCGCGGAACTCGTCGATAAGCTGGCACCTGAAGACGTAAACGCGGTGCGCCTAGCAGACAGCGCGGATGGAGAAGGGGCCTAGAGATGAAACCGACCTCACCGATTACGTTGGCAGCATCTGCGCTGGTTCTCGCGCTGGCATCATGGATGATCTTGGCACAGTTTTTCGGTGCGCTCGGGCCGCGAAGTTGGTGGGACCTGGGGTTTCCCTGGCTGCTCACAGCCGTCTGTGTGGCGGCAGCGCGGTGGATTAAGTCGGTACTGAAAGAGGCGAAGGTCGGGCAGGATCGCAGCCAGGTGCAGCCGTTAACGTTGTCGCGATGGTTGGTGGTCGGTACGGCATCCGCGTGGTTGGGTGCGATTCTCGGAGGACTGTACGCCGGTGGCGTGCTGTGGGCCGTGCCGAAGTGGACGGAGCTTGCGGCCGCACAGGCCGACGGGCCGATCATGATTGTCGGCACAGTATCCAGCATTTTGCTCGCTGCGGCGGGGCTGTGGCTGGAAAAAGTTTGCCAATTGCCAACTGATGGCGAAAATTCTTCGCCTCCTAGCGGGGAAATGGGAACTAACTCGGTAGGGTGGGAGTTATGACTGACCTCTCCAACGCCGGTAATGACCCGAAGCGCTCGGGTGATGCCGCATATTTTCAGAGCGACGCGGCAGCTACTTCGTCGGATATGGCCGAGTCTCCGTCTCCGTCGCCTTCTTCAGCCTTCGAAAGCTACTCCGCTGGGGCTAACTCCGGGGCTGATGCGGCATATGCAGATGAGCAGAGCAATGATGTGACGAAATTCAGTTCTACCGATGGTATGACGGAGAAAACCGCCGTCATTCTCATGGTTGTGCTGCTGGTGCTCGCGGTGATTGCCAGTATCGTCATGCTCTTTGCCACCTCTGCCGGGTGGATGAAGGTTGCCGTGCTGCTGGCGTTGTGGTCGGCAGTTATCGGGGCTGTGCTGGTGACTCGATACCGCAAGACCATTGCGCTGGAGCGCAAGCGGTTGGAGACAATCGAGGAGCTGCACAAGGTGGAGCTTGACCGCGAGCTGGCTACTCACCGTGAGCAGGAACTGATTCTCGAGCAGAACTACCTGGACTCGCTTGAGGGCAACAACGATGACAACATTGCGGCGCTGCGCGCTGAGGTCTTTGCACTGCGCGCCCAGCTTGCTGAGTTCATGGGGGAGGATTTCGACGACGAGCAGGTTGCTCTTCGCGCCCAGGCCGAGCGTCTGCGTGAGCTCGACTCGCCACAGCAAGCCTCGCCGATGAAGGATCCGACCGGTCACGACCGGCCGACACCACGCGCGACTTCCCACCGTGCTGAGATGACCGCTAACGGCACTGTCGGCGCTCATACCCAGCACGGCGGCACGGGCTCCGCATCCTCCGCTTCGCCGGTTGAAGATGCCGAGGCCACCGACATGCGCCGTACATTCTCGCCGTCTGGTCAGCCGGTTGACGTCCACGAAGTCGCCGATTCCAAGGATGACGAAACCGTTTCCAAGGAGAAGTTCTCCACTAACTCTTTCCGCGCCATCAACTGGCAGGAAACCCCGGCCGAGGACGCTGCAGAGGATGATTCTCAGGGCGGTGCTCACGAGGCACACGGTGCACGGCACCCATTCGCTGCGCCGGAATCGGACGACGCCTCGGACTCTCCGACTCGCCAGCTGCAGGCCATTCGCGATGAGGACCTCGCAGAAGAGCCAGCTCAGAAACCGGCTCAGGCTCCTGAGCAGGAGCCTGCAAGCCATGGTCGGCGCCGTGCTGAGGACAATAAGGGCAGCCTGACGGTTGCCGAGCTGATGGCGCAGATGCGCAAGAAGAGGGAGCAGCGCGCGGACGAAGAGGCCTAGTCGCTTACCGAGTGTGCGCGGCCTACTCACCGCACATAGCTGGTTTGGTCTAACCTAGTCAGTCATGACGCAAAGCCAGCATGATTCCCATCCCCATCGGACAACCGCTCCGCGGTTGGCGGTGGGGATTATTTCTGCCGGAAAAGTCGGGGTCGCGCTCGGCCAGGCGTTAGAGCGCTGTGGGCATCGTGTCACTCACGTGGTCGCGCGCTCACCAGAATCTGTCACACGAGCGCATCTACGTCTCCCGAACGCACAGGTTAGTAGCATTGCCGACACAGCTTCCACCTGCGAGCTCATCGTCATCGCCGTGCCGGATCGCGCCATCGCAGAGGTCGCCGAGGACGTCGCCCGCCATGTCGGCCCCGGACGCATCGTCATGCATACTTCTGGTTCCCTCGGGCGTGCCGTGCTCGATCCGGTCGCACTCACCGGCGCGCTGACCATCGCCGCCCATCCCGCAATGACATTCGCAGGGCTTGACGACGACTCCGAGCTCCTGACCGGCTGCCCATGGGGCATCACGGTTGGGGATGAGCTCGCGAAAACAGTCAGTGAACTGCTCATTGGTGAACTCGGCGGTCGTCCGGTGTTCATCAACGAACGTCACCGCGGTCTCTATCACGCGGCTATGGCCCATGGCTCAAACGGTCTGGGCGCAGTTGTGGTCGATGCAGTAGAAATGCTGGCAACCACTATCGGCGGAGACACCGCAGCCGAAGACACCGACCTAGCTGAGCTGCGTCGAGGCCAGGCCGCCGAGCTGCTCCGCCCACTGCTGGAAGCTTCATTGGACAATGCCTTGAGGTGGGGTTCCCGGGGGCTGACTGGCCCGGTGACGCGGGACGACCTTGGGACCGTCGTCAAGCACGAACGTGAAATTGAAGCGGTGGCACCGGAAATGGGAACCGCCTACCTGGCTCTTGCCGAGCGCATCGCCGAGCTGCGCGGTGCCAACGAGGTTTTGCGGTACCTACGCCGATGAGCTGAGCGGACTGGCTGTTCTGGTCATCCGGGATGTGGCGTAAGGTATTGCCGTCGGGCGAAAAGTTTGGTCCGGTAGATCTGAACGCGGAGGAAACATGACGGGTTATACCGCCGGAGAGACAACTGTTCACAAGACTATTGCGGGAATCGCGCAGGTCACCCGTGCGTTGCGGAAGACCGGGCGGCCGGTGGTGCTCGTACCTACGATGGGTGCGCTACACCAGGGGCACCTTGAACTAGTACAGGCCGCGAAGACGCTGTCGCGCGCTGTTGTGGTGGTGTCGATTTTCGTCAATCCGCTGCAGTTCGGTGAGGGGGAGGGCTTTGACGCCTACCCGCGGACTCTGGAGGAAGACGTTGAGAAGCTCCGCGCTGTCGGTGCTGAGCTGGTCTTTGCGCCGAACGCGAAGGAGATGTACCCCAACGGTTTCCGCACGACCGTGCAGCCGGGGCCGCTGGCTTCGGAGCTCGAAGGTGCTACTCGCCCGGGGCACTTTGCCGGTGCGTTGACGGTGGTCAACAAGCTTTTCAACATCACCAACTGCACTGATGCCGTTTTTGGTGAGAAGGACTACCAGCAGCTGTGCCTGATGCAGCAGATGGTCACTGACCTGAATATGCCGGTGCAGTTGCACGGTGTACCGGTGATTCGCGAGGCCGACGGGTTGGCTATGAGCTCCCGCAACCGCTATCTGTCCGAGGAGCAGCGCAATCTCGCAGTAACCCTGTCCGCCGCGCTGACTGCTGGTGCTTTTGTCGCGGACCGTGGTGCGGATGCTGTGCTGGAAACCGCGCGTGGCGTGCTCGCCAGCCAGCCTGAGGTCGAGTTGGATTATTTGGAGCTGCGTGACGCTGCGCTCGCCCCGCTTTCCGACGAGGTGTTGCGCGGCGACGGCCAGGAGACTGAAGCTCGCCTACTGGTTGCTGCGAAGGTCGGCACTACTCGTCTCATTGATAATGTTGGCTTGATTCTGGGTGCGCCGCGCCCGGATTCGGCAAACGGTTTCGGTCAGCTCGGGCAGAAGGACGCCGAAATTGCGTCAGCGGCCCTGTCGGCTGCGGGGCTGGACGGCGAGCTGACTGAGCAAGAGGCTGCTGAGTTGGCTGAGCTGCAGGAAAAGGTCCGCGCTGCTCGGGATGCCCGCCTGAAAGATGAGTCCAGCAAAGAAAACCTGAAGAACGCCGGCTTTGGCGTTGAGCAGGACAGCGAGTAGGACGGCTTTTCGAAGTAGTTTTTCGTGGCTGGGAAGTTGTCGTATTATAGTGTGCCGACTAACAACCTGCCACGCTAAGGGGTGCCGCGGTAGGCAAGCATCCAGGGGACGAATCCAGGAAGGGACCTACCTTTTTCATGTTTCGCACTATGTTGAAGTCCAAGATTCACCGTGCCACGGTGACTCAGGCTGATCTTCACTACGTTGGATCGTGCACGATTGACGCTGATTTGATGGAAGCGGCCGACCTGCTTGAAGGTGAAGCCGTCGACATCGTCGATATCAATAATGGCAACCGGCTTACTACTTACTGCATTACCGGAGAGCGCGGCTCGGGCATCATTTCTATCAATGGTGCCGCCGCTCGTCTGATATCGCCGGGTGATCTGGTTATTATCATCGGCTACGGAATGATGGATGACGCTGAGGCGCGTACGTACAAGCCGAATGTCATCTTCGTCGATGAGGACAACAAGATTCTGGAAAGTGGCAATGACCCGGCGGATGTGCCGGAGGGTTCTGATTTGAAGAATCCGCGTAGCCCGGAGAACCAGGGCTAGTCCACGTAGCCCGCAGAGCTGGGGCTCGACTGCGTAGTTGGAGAGAAGAGTCGAGCCGGAGAACCGCAACACCAGGGTGTTCACTTTGCGTTAAAGCGC
Source organism: Corynebacterium sp. 401_CJEI (assembly GCF_001076435.1). Classification (NCBI taxonomy): domain Bacteria; kingdom Bacillati; phylum Actinomycetota; class Actinomycetes; order Mycobacteriales; family Corynebacteriaceae; genus Corynebacterium; species Corynebacterium sp. 401_CJEI. The sequence goes on along the minus strand of NZ_JVIP01000043.1, from coordinate 44,741 downwards.
AAGTCATTAGACCGTCAGCTAAAGCTCATTGGCGAGTTGATTTTTAGAAACCGAAAGGTAACGCAACGTCCTTAGCTTCTTAGAGGATCTAAAAGTTTTAGTTTTCCATTTCCTCACCTAGTCGAAGCTATACAAAGGCGGTCTCCCCGTGGTTCGTATTGGCAAGAATCTGCTGACAAATCCTTTTGCTACCTCTCGCAGCTCTCTGACCTGCACTTACAAGTGTGGTAATGCCTGTGCTGACGATGCTCCGAACGAGTTCTCGGACAACCAGTACTTCGGTGATGTTGCGAAGGAGGCGTTCTCCCAGCGCGCATTCTCCCGTCGCGCGGCACTGAAGGTCACTGGTGCTAGTGCTCTTGCGGTCGGCGGTGGCGCCGTGCTGGCCGCTTGCTCCTCTGATGATTCGGGCAGCGCCGCAGGTGGCTCCGACGCCTCCGGTACCGCTGCTGCCGGTGACGGTAGCAAGGACGAATCGCCGGAGGGTATGCGTTTCGAAGCCGTCAAGCCGAACACGGAAGACGCAGTCGTTATCCCGGACGGCTACGAGCAGAATGTTCTGATTCGCTGGGGCGACCCAATCCACGAGGGTGGCCCGGAGTTCGACTTTGACAAGCAGACTCCGGAAAACCAGCTGAAGCAGTTCGGCTTCAACAATGACTTCGCTGGCCTGATTAAGGCTGAAGACGGCACACTGCTGTACGTTTGCTCGCACGAGTACACCACCGAGCCGATGATGTTCCGTGCCTACAAGAAAGAAGATGCCACTAAGGAGCAGGTCGACATCGGACTGGCTGCCCACGGCCAGACCATCCTTGCTGTGGAAGAGGATGACAAGGGATTCCTGAAGCCAATTCTCAGCGACAAGCGTAACCGTCGCATCACTGGCTTCACCGAATTCACAGTTGACGGCCCGGCTGCTGGTCACGATCTGCTGAAGACCAAGGCTGACCCGACCGGTATGAAGGTCGAGGGAACTTTGAACAACTGCTCCGGTGGTGTTACTCCGTGGGGTACCTACCTGTCCGGTGAGGAGAACGTTGACCAGTACTTCGGCAACGTTGGCAAGCTCAAGGACGAGGACGCAGTTAAGAAGCTCAAGCGCTACTCGGTCAAGAATGAAGAGCTGTCCGACCGCGCGTGGGAGAAGTACTACGACCGCTTCGATGTCTCCAAGGAGCCGAACGAGCCGAACCGCTTCTTCTGGCTGGTAGAGATTGACCCATCTGACCCGAACTCCACCCCGGTCAAGCACACCGCAGTGGGCCGTTTCAAGCATGAAGCCGGTCAGATTTACGTCACCGACGACGGCACGGTCGTGTGCTACTCCGGCGACGACGAGCGTTTCGAATACATCTACAAGTTCGTCTCCTCCCGCAAGATTAAGGAGGGGGACCTCAAGCACAACATGGGCATTCTGTCCGAGGGCACTCTCTACGTCGGTAAGTTCAACGGTAATTCCGAGTCCGAGATTGACGGCTCCGGTGAGCTGCCGAAGGACGGCCGTTTCGACGGTGACATTGAGTGGCTTCCGCTGATGACCGCCAAGGCAGACGGCAAGCACGAGTCCCACGTTGATGGCATGACCGCCGAAGAGGTCTGCATCTACACCCGCATCGCCGGTGACAAGGTCGGTGCGACCCGTATGGACCGCCCGGAGGATATCGAGCCGTCTCCGAAGACCGGTAAGGTCTACGCGGCGCTGACCAACAACAAGTACCGCGGTAAGGCGGGCGCGAAGGACGACAAGGGCAAGGAACGCAAGGATGGTGCAGGGCGCCCGCTTGCCGACGCCGTCGAGGTCGCACCAATCACCGAGAACAAGAATGGCCTTGTTCTGGAGATGGAAGATGACCACGCCGGTACCAAGGGCAAGTGGAACCTCCTGCTGGTCTGTGGTGACCCGAACGAGGCTTACACCTACTTCGGTGGCTTCGACAAGGAATCGGTCTCGCCAATTTCCTGCCCGGACAACGTCGCCTTTGACGAGTACGGCAACCTGTGGGTTTCCACCGACGGCAACGCGCTGGACTCCAACGACGGCCTTTTCGCCGTTGCCGTCGAAGGCGAGCGTCGTGGTGAGACCAAGTGCTTCCTGACTGTTCCGGTTGCTGCAGAGACCTGTGGTCCGCAGATCTTCTCCAACCGCGTGATGGTCAACGTCCAGCACCCGGGCGAAATCGAGACGGATCAGGGTCATCCAGTCGGCGACAACCCGGACCCGACCACCAACCCGACCTCGCACTGGCCGGACGGCGGCAAGGAGCAGCCACGCCCGGCCGTCGTTCAGGTTGTACGCACTGATGGCAAGAAGATTGGCGTCTAAAGGGCACTCAACTAGCAGGTCGGCGGTGTAGTCGGCTAACCTTTATAGCCGTGACTGACGCGAAGAAGACCCCTGAAAACACCGCCACCGTTCCTGAGCAGCTGCGCATTCGCCGCGAGAAGCGTGACCGCCTGCTCGAGGCTGGAATTCAGCCGTACCCGGTTGAGGTTCCCCGTACTCACTCTCTCAAGGATGTCCGTGAAGAGTGGGGCCACCTCGAGGCTGGCGAGGAGACTCAGGATGTCGTGACCGTCATTGGTCGTGTCATGTTTATTCGTAACACCGGCAAGCTCTGCTTTGCCGCTCTGCAGGAGGGTGACGGCACGACCCTGCAGGCCATGCTTTCCAAGGCTGAGGTCGGCGAGGACGCCCTGGCTGCTTGGAAGTCGGACGTAGATATGGGCGACTTCGTCCTCATTACTGGCCGCGTAATTTCTTCGCGCCGCGGCGAGTTGTCTGTGATGGCTACCGAGTGGCAGATGGCCTCGAAGGCTCTGCGTCCGCTGCCGGTGTCGTTCGCTGATCTGTCCGAGGACAGCCGCGTGCGTCACCGCTACACGGACCTGATTATGCGTGAGCAGGCTCGTACTAACGCACTGACTCGCATCAAGGTCATCCGCGAGCTGCGCCACGCACTTGAGCGTCGCGGTTTCCTCGAGGTCGAAACCCCGATGCTGCAGACTCTGCACGGCGGTGCAGCTGCACGTCCGTTCGTGACTCATTCCAACGCTTTGGACATCGATCTCTACCTGCGTATCGCGCCGGAGCTTTTCCTCAAGCGCTGCGTCGTCGGCGGTATGGAGCGAGTCTTTGAGATCAACCGTAACTTCCGCAACGAGGGTATCGACTCCTCGCACAGCCCGGAGTTCGCGATGCTGGAGTACTACGAGGCATTCGGCACCTACGATGACTCCGCCCGCACCGTCCGCGAGGTCATTCAGGAAATCTGCGTCGCGGTCTTCGGTTCGACGACTGTTACGCTTGCCGACGGTACGGAGTTCGACTTTGGCGGCGAGTGGAAGCAGATTGAGATGTACCCGTCGCTGAACGAGGCACTTGCTCGCAAGTTCCCTGGTCAGCCGGAAGTCACTATTGACTCGACCGTCGAGGAGCTCAAGGCAATCGCCGATGTGATTGGCCTTGAGGTTCCGGAGAAGGGCGGCTGGGGCCACGGCAAGCTGGTTGAGGAAATCTGGGAGCTGCTCTGTGAAGACCAGCTCGACGGTCCTATCTTTGTCCGCGACTTCCCGGTCGAGACCTCTCCGCTGACTCGTCAGCACCGCTCCAAGCCTGGCGTGACCGAGAAGTGGGATCTTTACGTCCGTGGCTTCGAGCTGGCTACCGGCTACTCCGAGCTGGTTGACCCGGTTGTCCAGCGTGAGCGCTTTGAGGATCAGGCGCGACTGGCCGCTGGCGGCGACGACGAGGCCATGGTTCTGGATGAGGACTTCCTGCACGCAATGGAGCAGGGCATGCCGCCGACGACCGGTGTGGGCATGGGCATTGACCGCCTGCTGATGGCCCTGACCGGCCTTGGCATTCGCGAAACCGTGCTGTTCCCGATCGTGAAGCCGGAAGCGTAAGCGACTGAATTCATGTGTAGTTATCCCGGTGTTATCACCGGGATTATTTTTATCCCGTAATTTCTTCACCCGTGAATTCGGTAAATGGGAATAAGAAAATTGATCGGCGATCCGTATTGCGCTTGGGAGCAGTAGCGGGTGCGGGGGCTGTAGCGGTTGCCGTCAATAGCGTCGGGACGCGAGCAGTTGCATCGGCGGCCCCGAACCAGTCGCCGTTTCCATTCACCGGGTTGACCAGCGGCCTTGTTGTGACGGACCTGGAAGTCGTGACCGTGACCGATACGTCGGTGACATTTTCGTGGGCGACGTATGCAGGCCCACATCCAGCGTGGGGGAAGCTGGCTCCACTGGCGCCGGCCGACACTGAAGTTGCGCTAGTGCCAGTCGATGCCGATGAGGGCGGCGAGCTACCCGTGGTACATAAGGACGAGACGCAGGTTGGCTACCACTTTGTGACCGTCGATAAGCTGCGCCCTGGAACCACGTACCGTTTCGAATGTCGATCGAATGGACTGGTCGCCGAGCCGGGATTAATTACCCGAAACCTCCCCAATGCACCCGAGCAAACTGGACAGTTCACGACGTTGGTCGCTCCGGAAGGGGAGTACCTGACCACGATTGCCATCCTTAATGACGCGCATATTGGCGAAAATGGGCACGGTATTATCACCGGCGATTTCCCCGCTCCTATCTTTTCTGAACCGGGTGCCGCGCCGTATCCCGAGGTCATGCTGACGGCTGCGCTCGCCGAGCTGCGGGGGATGGGGATTGAAAAGGTTTTCGTCAACGGTGATGCCACGTCGGAAGCACGTCCGGCGGAGGTGCGTCGATTTGCCGAGATTATGAATACTTTTGGTGCTCAGGAGCGGCAGTGGTTTGTCACCCGCGGCAATCATGATCGTCCGCATAAGCCGGATGCCGATCCATCTGCTGGCTACGACGAATTCCCGGTTTTGGAGGGTACCGAGAATCATCGCGATCCCTTCGGTGTTCTCCTGGGGCGTCCGCGGCAGGAACTGTGGGTCACTCAGCAGGGGCCGGTCCGTGTCATAGGGCTGGATTCATCGAAGTTGGATGAGTCCGGCGGCGAAATTAGCCCGGAACAGTTCGATGCACTGGAGCGGGAATTGCAGCGTGACCCCAGTAAGCCGACAGTTGTGCTGGCTCATCATCCAATTACCTCCGAGGCTGGTTGGACACATGCTGCCGGGCCCACCTTCATTCTCAACAGCGCTGATGCACGACGCTTGCAGCAGATGCTTAACGACGCTCCGGGTGTATTCTTCGCGGGGGCAGGTCACACCCACCGTGCAAAGCGTACTCGCGGTGATGTTGGGGCCGGCGTTGATTATTTGGAGACCGGCGCGTGCAAAGCATACCCCGGTGGCTACACACTGCTGCATGTCTACTCCGGTGGCTACCAGGTTAACTTTCACCGTTTGAGCAGCGAAGATGCGCTTGCGTGGACTGCGCGTGCCCGTTGGGCGATGTACGGTTTCGAGCCCGAGGCTCTGCTTGGTGAGCTCTCTGATCGCAACTACGTTGTTAACCGCGTTATCGCCTGACAAGTTAGAAGCCTGAAAGTTTTCTGTTACTTGGCAATGTTTTTTCAATTCTTGTGACAACGGTCACGTGATTGTTTTATTGTTATGCCAGTAATAGTTCTGACTCGAAAGGCCATGATCACATGAGCGAGAAGAAGAACCGCGAAGATTCGACTGTCGGCCGCAATAACCCTGGTCGCGACGCTATCGGAGCGGCAATGCGGTTCATCACGTCGATTACTGGTTCGGACTTCGCCCAGAAGTACGACCTTCAGCCAAAGATCGACCGCGTGGTGTACCAGTCCACCAAGTCCGGTTTTAAGACCCTTGGTGCCGCGAACCGTCAGTTTAAGAAGATTTCCGGTTCCGGTAAGCCGGAGCGTCCGGCTGAGGAAGCCCAGGCTGCACAGGAGGCCGCAGCCGAGGAGAAGGCAAAGAAGCTCTTCGACCTCACCCCGACCGAGGATCAGCAGATGATCGTCGAGACGGTTAAGGAATTCGCTGAGTCTCGTCTGCGCGAGGTTGCTTATAAGTCCGACCACGAGGCAACTCCGCCGGAGAACCTCGTCTCTGAGGCTTCTGAGCTGGGCGTCACTATGATCAACGTCCCGGAGGCTTTCGAGGGCATCGCTACCGGCGAGGACGTCACCACCAACGCGCTGGTCGCGGAGGCTCTGTCCTACGGTGACATGGGTCTGGCTCTGGCAGTGCTGGCTCCGGCCGGTGTCGCTGCCACCCTGACCGCTCACGGCTCCGACTCGCAGCAGAAGACCTACCTGCCGGCATTCGCTGGCGAGAACGTCCCGGCTGCCGCTGTTGTGCTCGCAGAGCCGCGCCCGCTTTTCGACGCACGCAAGCCTGAAACCACCGCAAAGCGCGAGGGCGATTCGCTGGTCCTCAACGGTGTTAAGTCCTTCGTTCCGAACGCCGGCGCAGCTGAGCTGTTCATCATCGGTGTTGAGCTCGAGGGTAAGCCGGCTCTGGTTATCGTTGAGTCCGACACTGAGGGGCTCCACGTTGAGGCTGACCCGTCCATGGGTCTGCGCGGTGCCGCAATGGGGCGCGTCATCCTGAAGGACGTCAAGGTTCCGGCTGAGAACATTCTCGGCGGCGCTAGCACCTCGGCTGCAGATCGTGAAGAGGCATACCTCGACATTCTGCGTCGTTCCCGCCTCGGCTGGGCAGCTCTTGCAATGGGTACTTCTCAGGCAGTTCTCGACTACGTCATTCCTTACGTCAACGAGCGTCAGGCATTCGGCGAGCCGATTTCCCACCGCCAGGCAGTGGCCTTCATGGTCGCCGACATCAAGATTGAGCTCGATGGTCTCCGCATGATCACCCTCCGCGGTGCTTCCCGCGCTGACCAGGGTCGCGGCTTCGCTCGCGAGGCAGCTCTGGCTAAGACCTTCGCCACTGAAAAGGGTATGAAGATTGGTTCCGACGGTGTGCAGCTGCTCGGCGGACACGGCTTCACCAAGGAGCACCCGGTTGAGCGTTGGTACCGTGACCTCCGCGCAATTGGTGTCGCCGAAGGCATCGTCGTTCTGTAAACCGCTAGATACTTCAGCCGAAAAGAATTAAGAGGAAAGAAAATGATTAACCTCGAACTGCCGGAGTTCCTCAAGGCGGGCGCGTCCCAGTCGCATCAGGCCGCCGCTGAGATCTTCCGACCGATTTCCCGTAAGTACGATCTCGCTGAGCACGAGTACCCGAAGGAACTCGACACCCTTGCCTCCATGATGGACGGCATGGCAGATGGTGGCCGTGGCTTCTCCGGTGCTTCTGGTGGACGTGGCGACGATAAGAAGCCGAAGCGCACCGGTGTAAAGAACGGTGGCAACATGGCTTCGCTGCTCAACGTTATTGAGACCTGCTGGGGTGACGTGGGTCTGACCCTGTCTCTGCCGTACCAGGGTCTGGGTAACGCAGCCATCGCAGCTGTTGCTACTGATGAGCAGCTGGAGGCTTTCGGTAAGACCTGGGCTTCCATGGCAATTACCGAGCCGTCCTTTGGTTCTGACTCCTCCGCAGTTTCCACCACCGCCAAGCTCGATGGTGATGAGTACGTCATCAACGGTGAGAAGATCTTCGTCACTGCTGGTGAGCGTTCCGACTCCGTCGTTGTGTGGGCGACCCTGGACAAGTCCAAGGGCCGTGCTGCCATCAAATCCTTCCTGGTGAAGAAGGGCACTCCGGGCTTCACCGTGGAGCGTCTGGAAGAGAAGCTGGGTATTCGTTCCTCGGATACTGCAGTGCTCCGCCTGGACAACGTCCGCGTTCCGAAGGAGAACCTGCTGGGTTCCCCGGACATTGATGTTAAGAAGTCCTTCGCCGGCGCAATGGCGACCTTCGACAACACTCGTCCGCTGGTTGCGGGTATGGCCATCGGTGTCTCCCGTGCTTCGCTGGAAGAGCTGCGTCGCATCCTGGAAGAGGCTGGCATCGAGATTGACTACGATGCACCGGCACACACCCAGAGCGCTGCTGCAGCTGAGTACCTGAAGCTGGAGTCCGATTGGGAGGCTGCATACCTCCTGGCTCTGCGCGCTGCGTGGATGGCTGACAACAAGCAGCCGAACACTCTGGAAGCTTCCGAGTGTAAGGCCAAGGCCGGCCGTGCAGGCACCGAGATTTGCCTCCGTGCCGTTCAGCTGGCAGGTACCTTCGGTTACTCTGAGCGTAACCTGCTGGAGAAGTGGTCCCGCGACGTCAAGATCCTGGACATCTTCGAAGGTACCCAGCAGATTCAGCAGCTGGTCGTTGCTCGCCGCACCCTGGGCCTGTCCTCCAAGGAACTGAAGTAGTTACAGTTTCAGAGCAATCTACATACTGGTGAGCCGGTAAAAGCTCACAAAGATGCTCAAGCCACATTTTCCTAAAACACCGTCCTGCCATGACTTGGTAGGCGGTGTTTTATTTTGCGCTGTTTTGGCCGTGTGTCTCTTGTCGTTGCGTTCCTATTTTTCTGAGATTAGAGGGAGAGTTCATCTAATTTTCATCTTTAGGTTCTAGGCTTATTTGCCATGAGCATTTCCCGCCGGGCCTACCTCTCTGTTGCAACTCTTGCTGCAAGTTCAATGGCCGTCGCGAAAACCTCGGGAGCGTACGGCCTTGAGTACGTCACGTCGGGTCTGGGGCTTACCCAGTCGGATTCCAAGTCGTGGCAGGTACTGGCTAGCGACTTGGAGGTCATCACTGTCACAGACACGTCAGTGGCATTTACATGGGCAACATATGCTCCGGGAGTGCAGACAGCGTATGGCTTCATTAAGCCGACCGTTCCTTCGGATGAGCGGGTGCTGCTTGGTCCTGCGGATTCAACGCAGTTAGAGCTCGTGCACGAGGGGTACTCAGAGTCGGGCTACCACCATGTGGTCATTGACGGGTTGGAGCCGGGACGGGAGTACCGCTTTGAGTGCTGGTCACACAACTGTCGCGCGGTTCCGTCGCTGAATATCACCATGAGCAAAACGGCACCGGAGAAGACAGGCGTCGTAAGCACTCTGCCAGCGCTGGAGGGTGCACATTTGGCGACGTTCGCGCTGACGAATGACACACACATTGGTAAGCCCAATCATGACGGCATTCGCATTGGCAACCTCGGTCTTTCCTCCGGTCCGGGAGAGCAGCCTTTTGCCTCTATGCAATTGCAGGGTCTGGTGGACACGGTAAAGGCTGCCGGGTTAGACACTCTCGTCATCAATGGCGATTGCACGGATAGCAACCGCCCTGAGGAGTATGACGAACTCATCAGGGTTTTGGATACTTTCGGTGAGTTTGGGAAAAACTGGTTTGTCACCCGTGGTAATCACGATGTGCACCCGCCCGGGCTACCCAATATCAATGGTTTCCGGGGACGCGGAATCCGCAAAGGCAAGACCGCGGTTCCGGATTACTTCAGCCAGCGTCTTGTGCCGACGCAGCAGCACTGGTCGACTCGCGTCGGCGAAGTGCGCCTCATCGGTGTTGATACCGCCGAGTTTGGTTATGCAGGTGGACGTATTAATGAGCGGCAGATGCGTGCATTGCGTGCCGAACTCGCAGACGATCCAGAGCGTCCGACAATTTTGTTTGCGCATCACCCGTTTACTCAGGATGCGGTGCGTTCGCATTTCGGTGGTGAGGCATTCATGGTCGAGGCGCAGCAGGCCAAGATTTTTCAGGAGATTCTGGCCGCCACGCCGGGTGCCAAAGGCGTGTTCGCTGGTCATACGCACCGCAGCCGCCGTGGTATCGCTGACTACGGGGATACGGACTTCTGTGAGCGGGGTGCGGCACTCGGCTATCCGGGTGGATACACACAGATTCGAGTTCACACTGACGGTTACCAAATTAGCTACCACCGCACTACGACACCTCAGTCTCTGTCCTGGTCAACGAAGACTCGTTGGTCGATGTTCGGGTTGGAGCCAGAGTTTATGCTGGGAAAGATCTCCGATCGGAACTACGTCAATTTCTTCAAGAACAAAGTGCCACTCTGAGCTAGTGCTAGCTTCTAGCAGGGTACGCTGGGCAACGCATAGTGTTAATGGAAAATACGTAGTGGCAAGTTCCGCTGTGGGCGAAGTCGCAAGCCACCACGTTATTGGCCGAGCACAAGTGTGGCTCTGAAGTAATAAGGAATTTAGCGATGACCGACCAGTACAACCCGCGTTCGTCCTCCCCGCAGGATTGGGAGCAGGACGGTTATGCAACATCTGCCTGGGAGCAGCCGCAGGGTGGGGCTCAAGACGAGTACCAGCCTCAGTACCAGTACCAGTCGCAGGGGCCGAACCAGGGAGGTTCACCCCAGCAGTATCCGGCTTATCAGCAGGCTCCGGTACCTGAGCAGAAGAGCAACAACGGTCTGTACGTGGTTTTGGGCATCGTCGGTGTCGCACTTGCAGCGGTCGCCGGTATCGGTGGCGCGTACTACCTGAATAATTCCTCCGATAATTCCCCGCAGTCTCCCGATACGGTTGCGGCAGGGGACTCGTCGTCAAGCACTGCGTCCCCGGCGCCGGTGGAGACGTACACGGAAACCTATACCCAGACCGTCGAGCCGGAAACGACGAAGCAGCCGGAGAGCAGCGCTCCTACCACTACGCAGCGGGGAAATTTTGGTCTTCGCGCGTTCGGTATGAATCGCGATGATATCGATGCCAAAGGTTGGGTTGGCAGTACCGCTCGCTGCTCGGGTGGGTATTACGCGCGTGTGTTGGCGGAGACTTCTTCGGGTAAGGCCGTGATTTGTGAGAACTCCAATAACCGCCAGCAGCGCCATTACATTGGTGACTTCGGTGAGATTTCGGATACCCCGGATGCGTACACAGTAGATAGTTTCTCCGGGAACCGTGCTGTCGCGAAAAATGGTGGCTACACGTATACCGTCACTCCGAATGCGGTAACCGTGACCCAGGACGGCGAAGAGATTTTCCGTGAGCCCGTCACGGACTACGGTGTTTTGAACGCTGGCTAATCAGCTCTAGTTCTTCCTAGGACACGCAAAAAGGACGCGGTAACTTCCATAACGGAAGTTTTTACCGCGTCCTTTTCGTGTCTGCCGTTCGCTTTACGACGGTCCCTGCGCCCTAAGCCACCTTCTCCTCGGTGACATTCTCCCACGGCTTCGGCAGGTGGCGAGGAACCACCTTGCCGACTGCGTTGCGTGGCAGTTCATCGAGGAACACGGTCTCGCGCGGAACGGCGAATCGGCTGAGGCGCTGCTTGACGTATGTGCGAATCTGCTCATTGGTCAGGGCGCGGCCCTCAGGGGAGTCGTCGCGGACAACCCAGGCGACCAGGGCCTGACCGAAGCGCTCATCCGGGACACCTGCGACTGCGCACTCGCGGATACCCTCGAGCTGGCTGAGTGCATCTTCGGTCTGGCGTGGGAAGACGTTCTCGCCACCGGAGACAATCATGTCGTCCTCGCGACCGGAGATGTAGAGCAAGCCGTTTTCCATGCGACCCAGGTCACCGGTACAGACCATGCCGTCAATGACCTGCTTGTCCGCGCCCGGGCGGGTGTAGCCCTCGTACAACATGTTGTTGCCGACGAAGATTCGACCGGTCTCGCCGTCGGCGACGCGGTTGCCGTCTTCGTCGAGAATCTGGACACGAGTGCCCAGCGGTGCGCGACCAGCTGTGGTTGGGTTTGCCTTGAGCTCATCCGGGTTAGCAATGGTTGCCCAGCTGACCTCCGTGGAACCGTACTGGTTGTAGAGAACCGGCCCGAAGCGCTCGAGGGTCTTGGTGACAATTCCCTCTGGAATAGCCGAACCGCAGGATGCGATGACCTTTAGCGATGTCGCGCCGATGTCGTAGTTGTCCGGGAGAATCTCAATCATGCGCTGCAGCATGGTCGGCACCAGGAAGATGGTGTGCGGAGAGTGCTGCTCGATAATGCGCAGGCTGTCGGCTGGATCGAACTTGCGGCGCATAATCATGGTGGAACGCAGTGCGATGCACAGCTGCGCAGTCGCGAATCCCCAGGTGTGGAACAGCGGAGCCGCAAGGTAAGCCGGGCGACGCTGACGCAGAGGAATTCGGCTCATGATGGAAGATGCCGGCATCCAGCTGCGCGGCTCCGGACGCTTGGCACCCTTTGGAGTGCCGGTGGTTCCGGAAGTCAGAATAATAACGCGGCCACGGCGCGGGCGGGTTGGCAGCTCGGCGGTCGGCCACTTTGCCGGCGGTGCTGTCTTCAGCATCTCCTGCATGGAGGTCCAGCCCTCGCGAACGCAGGAGGTGTCACCGTAGTTTTCAAACCACGACACGGCGACCGGGCACTCATCGAAGTCCTCCGGCAGCATGTGAGTGAATTCCTCATCAATGAACAGGAAGTCAATCTTCTGTTCACGAATTACGGCCAGAGTCTGCTCGGCGGAGGCGCCGGTATTGAGCAGCACCAGGTCGGTGCCGAGACGACCGTGGGCACACAGAGCCATAATGAAACCGCGGTGGTTGCGAGCCAGCACACCGATGCGGTCGCGCTGCTGAATATCGCCGTGACGGAGTGCTCGCGCCAGGGCAGTGGAGCGCTCGTGCAGCTCCTCGTAGGTCAGCGAGCCGCCATCATCAATAATCGCAGTGTGGTGCGGATCGCGGCCGGCTGCAATGCCGAGGAGACCAGCTGGCAGGAAGTCCCAGCGGTAGATGGAACTTAATGCCTTACCAGCCGCGCCGGGCCCCATCGAGCCGAGGACGCCAGCCTGAGTCACCGGTGCGAGTCCGAGAACGAGGTCCGAGGTAGCTCGCGAAGCTTTGCGCACCTTATTGAGAATCGAGGTCTGTGGATTAGATGTCATAGTCACTCATCTTCCGTGGTTCATGTCCTGTGGTCTTCGGAGAGGCCTAATCAGGCGAAACCTCATCGGTAGGACTGCCGATTTAGTTTCTTTTACAGTAAGAATAAGTGTCCTAGGTCACTTTTGCGTAGCTTTTTGCAAAATTTTTTTATCAGAAACGAATAGTTGTGAAGATATGTGGCGTGACCAGTGAAGATAGTCAAGTATCAGTTCTCTTTCGCAGCTCAATGGGTGCTGACCTTAGCCGGGGAGGGGTTCTGGTTTGGATCTGATTCTTTTGGGGAAAGCTCCTGAAACCTGTTCTTATCCAGTTGCGCTCTCGACTCGGTGGCGAAGGGCGAACCTATCCGATACGACTCCAGTCCAGACCACTATGGTGACGTCGACTGAGGAGCTGGACGATGATCGCGATGACATTGATGACACGGATGATGACCGTGACGATGGCATGGACGACGATGATCACGATGACTTTGATGACGACGATGACGATGACCGCGTGAACAATTAGTTTTCTAATCGGCACCGTAGATTTTGTGAATCATCGGCCCCCCACGTAACCCATGAACCCCCGCTCACTAGTGAGCGGGGGTTCATGGGCGTTTATGGCAGGGACGCTATTTATTGTCCTGCGGTGTCCTGTGCCATATTCTGCTTAGCGGCATGGCTGACATTGTCGGCGATATCTGTTGACAGTTGTTCGGCATCATCCCACGGGCCAGAATTGGATACCCACACATTGAGCTGTATATGCCCGGTTCGGATGGTTTCTAGGTATCCGTCCTGGTCGTTAATGGTAGATGCACGAGACTGGGCGTCTTCGTCTGCTCCACCAACAAGAATGAGAATTGTTCCATTGGAATCTTCAAAGTTGTAGCCACAGCCAATACCTAAGTCCTTCACGCTAGTCGGCACAGCGTGAGTCTCTTCCGGCATGTAGTCGCCAGCATCACAGACGTTAAGCCAGCTGAGCGCCATTTTGTAGTAATAGGAGGCTATGGAGGCCTGGTCGGAATTGGTGTTCTTGTCTTCCAATTCCGAGTTTGCTTCTTCCAGCTCATCAATCTTTGCTTGCAGCTCGCTTTCCCGCTCCTCTGCCTGCTGTTGAAACGAGTAAATCTCTTCACTCGCGCTTGCAAGTTCGGACTCAGCATTCTTACCGCCCATGGCAAACCCCGCCGCGCCGGCAACAATCACTCCGACTGCGCCGAGGATGAGCGGCAGCGTCAAAGGTTTACTCTTTCCGGACTTAGTGCCGGAAGCTCTCTCCGACACTTTCTCGGAAGTGCCCGACTGGTTGCTATTCCACGGATCGATGGGTTCGTGAGCGTTCATTTTTAACCGACTACCTTCACCTTCTGTGCGATTGTGATTGGTTCGAATCCTGGCTGCTGAGCTGTCACAGCAACGATGTATTCACCGGGTTCTGTAAATGTTGCGTAGGCCTTCTCCCCAAACCGGCGAACGATCTGGCAAGGAGTATGTTGTCCAGTCACACCTGCGCTGGCACTTGCAGTCGGTTTGCCCTCAGAATCGTAGACATCCACCTTGTTTTCACAGGTTTCCGTACCACCAGACTGGCTGAAATTCCACAGCAACCTCGCGTTTGCTTCGCCATCAACCAGGGGATAGGTCAACAGGCTATTGGCCCCCTCGAAGGGAAGCGTGATCCGAGCAGTGTCGAAGCCGCCCAATTCTTTCTGGTGAGCAGTTGCGTCAATCTTGACGTTTTGGCGCTTGGCACTGCCGGGCTCCATGCCGCCAATTTTGGTCAGCTCCATCGAGCTATTCAGCGTTACTGCACCGGAGTCGGCATCCGAGTCTGAAAGTTCGCTGTTGGGAGAATTCTTATCCTGCGAACTGTTGGCATATTCCTGCTCTGGCTCTTCCGACCCGGTCGAGCTCTCAATCGAGCTAGGAGTTTCGGATTGTGCATCAGAAGCAGGGGACGTTTCTGTAACTGTCACCACCGCGGGGGACTCCGGGACAGCGTTGTTAGTGGGCATACCTGAGCAGCCAACCAGAGTCAGGGTAGCAGCGGCGGCTGCCACAGCTAAAACGTGCTTTGAATGAAACTGGGATGTCATGGGCGTTAAAAACCTCCGAGTTAAGCGCCGAATAAGCGTTTTCTTCATCTGCTTGACGACGCTATAGCGGAGGCCTCAGAAGCGGTACGGGAGTTCTCCCGGTGACTTTCACTACCCGTGCAGGTTTAACTAAATCCTGTCGGGTTCAGCGAATTAATCGTTGGACAAAAGATTGAGGGAAAGAACCGTTTAATGAACCTCCAACAGCTGAAAGATGTGGCCAAAAGCTACTTCTCAAAAACCACAGATATTGTGAAGGGTGTTCCAGATCGTACTAAAGGTTGGCGCGGTGATTTGGAGGATCAAGGAATTATTCCAAACCGTGTTGGTGTAGATCAAGAAGGTCGTATCATTCCGCCATTTTTTGTTTGGTGGGCACCCTGGATGTTTCGAGTCGTACTCATTATCGCCGGATTCATAATTGGCGGAATTTTGGAATCCATCAATAGTGGGCCATATCCAGATACGGCGATGTTGATTCCATTCGCCATGGGGTTTGCGATGTGGTTCTTGCGAAATCAGACTAGTTGGATTCCCGGCCTCATTATCACGGTGCTGGCAGTCACCGCAGCATCGCTTATGTCTAAAAGCGTCCTTATTTCGCTCGAAGCATTAATCCTTTTCGCTCTCGTAGTCCTAGTGGAATACATCTACGCTCGCGCCGCATTCGACTACAACACTGCCGCGGCGTTTGAAGAGATGAAGCAGGCGCTTTCCACCTACGGCACTGCCTATGAGCTTGAAGAACGAGAGGACACCAACGTCAACGGAGAGACTCTGACAACTGTCTCCGCGCTTGATTCGGGACGCCCTGCTAGGGCAATGATTCGACTGTTGCCGGAGCATGTAGACCCCGGATGGCTTATCGCAGTAGATCCCGCCAGGCGGTTTATGACAGGCCTATCTCCAGAACAGCGTGTTCGCATCAGTGAGATTCAGGAGCAGATGTGAGTCTGAATCCCGCAGTTCGAGACAACCTAGCTGGAAATCTATTTTCACCAGGCGCAGTGCCAACGGGCGCCAAGTTAGCTCAGCTGATTGCTGACATTCCCATGGGCGGAGATGCCTCTTCCTCGGATTTTTGGGAAGCGCGTGTCCGTTTAATTCGAGACCTGTTGTTCTTCGGTAAGCAGTCCCAGCGCGCACTGGACATTATCGATGAGCTGCACACCGAAGATTTTGTCGCCGCAGTGCGAAAGAAGTTCGGTGTTTCTTTTCGACTTGTTCTCAAACGAGTACAGCGTCCTCAGTACTTCTTCACTGATGTGCAGATGAAGGCAGTTAAAGAGGGGTTCTTGAAGCCGTATGCAAAGGGCAGCGGAAAAGCGATTACCGAGCACGGGCTTGAAGAGTTCTTTGATCGGATATTGGTTCCAACGTCTAACCGCATGGAGCTCCGTGAATACGTCGACGTTGAAGATAGCCAGGAAATTGAGACTGGTCCGACGAACAACGCGGAGAAACGAGTCTGGGCGGCCTTTGATGAGGCCAGTAGTGCAAATACCGACATTCGGTCGATTGCAGATGTCATTGCGAACGGTTTTCGTGAACAGTCCGAAGGCTTTATTGACGGCAAACCGATCGATAGCGACATGCTGAAGAGTGCAACTAAATCCATCGGTGCGAGTTTTCGTACCGGCTCGCCAGAGGCTGAAACCCGCACCGGTCTTATTCGAAGGTTGCAAGCAGTCGATGATCCAGCGGATTTAGTGACTCGACATACTTTCGGTCTGCTTAACGACGAATCGTCGCTGGACCCAACGAGACTTCGTAAAGAATTGCAAATTGCTGAGGGAGCCTACTGTTCTAGTTCCGATTCGACAATTGAGAATCGCGTCCTTCAAAACGTCAATCGAGACGATGTCTTGAAGGCTGATACCGGAAGGGGAAAATCGGGTTTTAAGACGCCCCATGCCGGTGAAGGGGATGCGATTGCCAAGGAGTTATTACGATTTCTTTCTCCATTTGTTGTGCTCGGTTTAATAGTGCAGTTCATGCAGGAGGGTAATGGATTTATTGCTGTACCGGTTCTGGCTATTTTTGTCGGTATCTTGTGGGCGTTGGTAAAGAAGCGAGTGGCAAAACGATGGATTGCTGTTTTTGGAATCGTATATTTCATTGCCATGGGGGTTATAAATGATAATTTCTATGAATTAGGATGGGTTCTATTTTCTATATTTATCATTACATTTGTGTCGATTGCCTATCTATTCGCTAAGGGGAAGGAATATAAAAATGGGGTTCTTTAATAACAAAAAGGATGAAAATAAAAGGTCGGTTAAACATTCAGACGGTCGTGCTGATGAGTATCAGGAACGAGATCCTAAGTATCCGGAGGTTGACTTCGGTGGAGCGCATAATTTCGCCCCGCTGCCGAATTTTGATGAGTCCTTCGGCCCCCGGGGCACGGTCGACAATGGTGATACCACAGGTCAGGAGCCGGTCGAGTATTCCGGAGATCCAAAACTAGACACCGACGAAGCTGCATGGTCCAAGGTTGAGAACGTCGAATTTGACGGTGTTGAATTTGGTGGTGCCGAGTTTGGCCATGATGAAGACACCGCGGAAGGAGTTCCAGCCCAGCAGGATTTTCCTCCCGCGACAGTGGAAGAGCTCCCAGAAACGGATGCTGAAAGTACCGCAGGTGTTGCGGCCGGGAACGTCGTAAAGCAGTTGGATTTGATTCAAACACGGCTGGACACAATGAACGCAGTATTGCGCTCTCAAAGTGAAGAGTTGGAAGCGCTGACTGATCGTCGTTGGTACGCCCAGTTGATGCCGCTGGCGGAAAAGTTGGCGGCCATCCATGACGGGATTTGCGCTGACCTTTCGCGGCTCGAAGAAACTACCGAAACTGATGGCAGTGACCTGTATTCGACCCTGGATTTCCTGCAGGACTCGATCGCAGATGCGCTTCAGTCCATGGGAGTGGCAATTACAGAGGCGAAGGTGGGCGATGCCTTTGATTCTTCAATTCACCGTCGTACCAAATTCGCGGATTCGGATAACCCCGCGCTGCACCGCACGCTGGCGCCATCACGACGAATCTCGCACTACTACACCTTCACCAGTTCTACCAGTCCAATTGTGGTGGCCAAGGCGCCGGTCACGGTGTACCGGCACAGCGGCAACTAGGCCAAAACTCGAGTCTGAACAGAGCACAGCTCGAGTCCGGCCAGCACACAACTAGAGCGCTGACACGGCAAAAGAAGTCAAGAATCCAACAGATTTCAGAATAAGGAGAAAAATCATGGCTGAACGTATTTACGGCATCGATCTGGGCACATCCAATAGCGCAATTTCCTACGTGGACTCACTGGGTGTTCCTGTCATTCAAGAAAACCTCGACGGAGATCTGTCGACACCAAGTGTGGTGTGGTTTGAATCGAAGGCCAATACCGTTGTCGGAAAGCTGGCACGTGAAGAGAAGCTCTTCAGCCCCAATGACGTCATCGAGCTGGTGAAGCGGAGCATCGGCACCGATAAGAAATGGAATTTCAGCGGGAAGGCGTATACCCCGGAGGAGATTTCTTCATTGATTTTGCGCTCGTTGGTTCCAGACGAAGCAGCTGACGACGAGATTTCGGCAGTTATTACTGTGCCGGCATATTTTGGTGCGAAGGAGCGCGAGGCAACTCGCAACGCAGGGCAGATTGCTAATTTCAATGTGTTGGAGCTGGTAGCAGAACCGGTTGCTGCGGCCCTCTACTACGACTCCAAGCAGCCTCTAAAGGACAAGACCTTGCTGGTGTATGACCTCGGAGGCGGTACATTCGATGCCACGATTGTGCAGGGGATTGACAACACCTTCCGGGTTATTGCCACCGACGGTGATGCTCGACTGGGCGGTGCTGACTGGGATAAGGCGCTTGGTGAATTTATCCTGGATAAATTCATTGAGCAGACTGGTGACGAGGAGGCGGAAAACGATGAGACCTTCGTCGCTAAGTTGCATGAGCAGACGGTGAACTGTAAAGAGGCGCTGAGTAATGCGGAAAGCGCCACTGTGCGACTTGCCAGTGACTCTGGTTCCCGCGCCAAGATTGCCGTTACCCGCGAAGACTTGGAGCGTGTCACGGCGCCATTGCTCGAGCAGACGGAGATTCCTTTGACCCGTGTATTGGAGACGGCAAAGGAAAAGGAGCCGGGACTGACAATTGATGAGGTCATCCTGGTGGGTGGATCTTCGCGAATGACCGCCGTAACCAAACTGGTGGAGCGTCTGACGGGTAAGAAGCCACTGTTGGTTGAGCCTGATCTAGCCGTTGCTAAGGGTGCTGCCCTTGCTGCGATGATCAGCAAGCTCGGGGGAGTGGTTAATGCTGAGTCCAGCCCTGCTGTCCAACAGCAGTCAATTGCGCAGATCGCGGCTGAGACAGGGATTGACGCCGGGCAGCTAGCCGCGCTGTCGGAGAAGAAGGTGGCAAATGTATTGCCAAAGTCGATTGGCATTCGAGTTGTCGATCATCTGAACAACCCGTACATCGACTATCTGGTCAACCAGAATGACATGATTCCCCTGTCTGAGCCGGTGGTCCGGGAGTATTCGACCGTAGCTGATGGCCAAGAGGAAGTAGATTTGACGCTGTATCAGCAGGCCAGTGACGTTCCATCCGAAGATGTCGCTCTCAATGACATCATTAGTGGATCGGAATCTATGCTGACAGGTATCCCGCCGTTGCCCAAGGGTCAGCCAATTCAGGTTAAGTTCTTTGTAGCAGCAGACGGCATGATTACCGTGGAAGGCACTCACGTTCCATCGGGTCGCTCAATCGAATCCCACGTGCGCATTGGTGTGATGAATGAGGAAGAGATTTCGGCTGCTCGCACGACGATGATGAAGGTTTCTGTCAGCCAAGGAGATAACTGATGACCGACGATCGCACTCTAATCCCGGGCGTCGATGACATTGACAGCGGTGCAAATTCCGATACTGATGGTCGAAATCGGAAGATTCTGCTGTTCGTGCTCGCCATTCTGGTTGTCGTCATCCTGGCAATGGTGGTCTGGATCCTAAATTTCCGCTCTAACCAGCAGGATAACGCCGACGGGTTGTTTGAAACCACTGAAAGCACCGAAGTGGAAGTCTCGCCGTCCTACTATGTGGGCGATGATCAGGAACCAACCTCGACTACAATCGCACCGCCTGCCGACGATCGGTTCGTAGACCCAGAGGTCTTAGCGTCGACCGTTGATCCGACGTGCCCGATGCTGCAGAGTGCCTGGTCAAACCAGGGCTCCGATATGGACTGTGAAGCATATTACGAGGTAGTGCGGGCGCTCAGTAAACAGCGGCAAGAGCAAGGAACACTGCCAAAGCAGACGACAATCGAGATTGAGTATGACGGTCAGCCACTGACGATGGAATGCCAAGAAGTTTCGCCTAATTATGATTGCCGCTCTGAGTCTGGGATTCAGATTATGGTGGGTAATCTCGATGGGTCTGGGCAACGGAACCGATGACTAATCTTCCCCAGGTAGGCGATATTTTTGAGGGCTACGAGGTTGAAGCTCTCATCGGTGCCGGCAATATGGGGACTGTTTTTCGAGTACGAAATCCCAAGCTGGGCCGAAACGAAGCACTGAAAATCGTCCCACTGCCGGAAGAGGCCAGTGCTTCTAAGCGAATGGAGGCACTGTTCCAGAACGAGGTTTCTATCGCAGCCACTGTTCACGTTCCCAACGTTGTGACCGTGTTCGATGGCGGGCGAGCCGGGAACCTGCTTTGGTTCACCATGACTCTTATTAGCGGTAATTCGTTGGGCGCTGAACTGGCCGAATATCCGCCGCGCACTTTCGATAAGAGCGAGGTCATGTCGATTGGTGTGGAGATTGCTACCGCGCTAGATCGGCTAGCAAAGCACGAACCAGCGGTGATTCATGGTGATGTAAAACCATCAAATATCGTCGTAGAGCGAGATTCGTCGGGGCTTGTGTTAAGCGCGACGCTTGTGGATTTCGGTGTATCAACCGCCACTGAAATCGACAGTGTTGGCGTGACCAATCGTGTTGCCGGCTCATTGCCCTACATGGCGCCAGAGATCTTCACTAAGGGTTGCATTAGTGCAGCTAGTGACGAGTATGCGTTTGCGTGCACGATATTCGAGCTGTTGCAGGGATATAAGGCATTTCCAGCTACTGACGCGGCCAGTGCGCGGCAATTGCACTGCGGTAAGCGACCGGTTACCAACCTCGGTGCGGTAGTTGATTCGGTCTTCGCCAAGGCGTTGGCGGTTGACGCCGATGAACGCTACGAATCCTGCAATGCGTTTATTAGCGATCTCATTGCTGCGCTAAATGGTGGTGCCGTCGAGGTTCGCAATCCGAAGAACCGGAAGAAAGCCCTTGCAGCGTTCTCCGTAGTGGCATGTCTAGGCCTTATTGGTGGTGGCATTGTTGTTGCCGAACGTAGCGGCATTGGAGATGGCGGTCTCTTTAGTGCCAAGCACTTGGCACAGCCAGTAGCTATCGGAGGTTCTGCGGAACCGATGCGACTTCGCGCTCCCGATTTGGCGAAGGGGCCTCGGATTCCGGTGGGTGACCGATGGACCCTTACGTCGTTAAGCGACGTCCCCATCGGTGAGAAGAGCTGGCAGGGGATTCAGCGGATGGGAACATTCAACGGTGCTGCATATCACGCGACGCAGTTTGCTTCGGCAGATGAATTCTTGCTGCCATTTCGCCACGGTATTGATGAGAAGAAGCCGATTGCAGAGGCTGAAAATGACAAATGGCGGGGTGAAATTCTGGATGCCGTGAGCAAGAACCGGTCAGTGGCTGAACCAGCTGGCTCTGAAGTGGTGAAACTGCGAATGGAGCCCGATGGTCGCCGGCTGGATGTCCTACAAACGTCAGGCTCATTTCAAGCTGTGAACAGCGAAGGTTCCGAGGCAACACGGCCGATTAATTACTGCTTGGTTCAGCCGGCGGAAAGTTCTGCGCCATCCAGTCCCGAAGTGCTTCGTCCGGTATTTGTCGTTTTGAGTGAAGGCGATCCTTGTCCTGCTGCCTATGACACGGTGGCGGCGTGGGCAATGCAAACCACGACGAATTAAGCGATAACGCCGAGAATATTTGTTATATTTCGGATAACTATCATGAATGCCAGTCACTTCAGCCGTCGTTGGGCGATTCCCCCAGGAGCGTTGGGTAGGGTTCCTGATTCGCGGTTGGTGGCTGGTGGTGCGAGAGAAAGGCCTGGTCAACGTGACATCGCTCCCAACACTTGTGGTTGATAATTTGTGTGGGGATGCGATTGTTGCCAATCCGAGTGAGGGATTGACCATCGGGCGTGACGCCGACCTCAAAGTGGGCGAAGATAACCGCTACATGCACCGCATAGCAATGTATGTGTATGCGGAATCCGGAATGTGGTTTCTGCTCAATAACTGCGAGCACGTGACTGCAATGGTGCACATTCCGGAGGTGTCGCGGTCATTCCGGCTGGCTCCGCAACAGCGTTTTGATTTGAGCTACCCGGAGTATTTCATCCGCTTTTCCGTCAAGGATGACCAGTACGAAATTCAGATTAAACAGGATATTGAGCACGCCGATGCGAAGGTCGTGCTGCCAACTGACGGGACTGAAACCATCTCGGTTGGGGAGCTGCCGGAGCGCCAGCGTGCTCTGATCGCTGCATATGCGGAGGATTATCTGCGCGGCCGAATCGACACCATTATGGTTTCATGCACCGATGCCGAGGCCGGCCGAAAGCTGGGAGGCAAGACCGCAAAGGCAGTCGAGCATTACCGCACCGCACTTTTTGAATCCGCTTTGAGCAAGGGGCTGGTCTCAAGCAAGGAGTGGCAACGGGTTAATCAAAAGAGCCGTCTGCAGCTGGTAGTTGTCGCTGCAATCGAAGCACGATTGGTCACTGCAGACGACTTGAAACTGCTCGCTTAACGACGGTACTTGCGATAAGTCAATCCTTTAATTGGCGTGTTCACAGTAGTGGTTCGGCCGCCACGGGCATTCTTCGTCCACCGAACGGGCCCCATGCGATAGGAATATCCGAGGCCAGAACGCGATAGCGTAACCCGGGAGTTGCGGGTGGGGCGGAAGGTCTTTCGGAAGCTGAATAGTTTGAAAGCCATTGATATAAATCCATTCTCGGTGCGTCACAGACTGCCATGCGCTCTGACCGTGCTGCTTTGGACAGCATCGCTCTCTGACTGCATTGTGCCGGTGACATAAGCGGATAAATCGTGGTGCGTTTGATGGCACCACTGTCCAGATTTGGGCAGTCCAGCATGGTTTAGCTAGGGGAGAACTCCCCGGGGAGAACTCCCGTTTCTTTTGTGTCCGAGAGTTTTTAATCTGAGATCATGTTCACCAAGAAGATTTCCGCTGTAGCCGCCGCAATCACTGCCGCCACTGCGCTTGCTGTTGTCAATCCGTCCGTCGCCGATGCAGCTACGAACTACCCCAAGATCAACCGTGACTATGTCAGCTATTCCACAGACGGAGAAACCGTAGTCTGTGGTGGGTCGGTAAATCAGGACATGTTCCGCTGCCAGACCACAGCTAAGTGGGGTAACAAGAAGAACGCCCACAATCTGGTCACCTTTGATCTCGAGGATGCATCTGGAAGTTGGGAAGCCGGAATGAGCGGTGGAAATTGGGATGCCTCGCGCCCGCCATTCCGACTGAAGGAAGGGAAGAAGTACAGCTTCCACGGGATCGTGGTCCTGAATAAGAATGGCACCCTGTACTTCAGTTCTCCGTACCACGAGGTGCGCGGTGAAGTGACTCCGTATGAGTGGGAGATTATGGAGACTGACTGATATCCCGTGCAAATACTCCTTCTTGTCTGGCGTTTGGCTTAACGCGCAGGAGTAATTCATTCCAACATTCGTTTCCTCCCGGTGGCATTGCCGCCGGGAGCTTTTGCTGCCGTACGAGCAGTGATACCTCTCTCGACCAGGCTGTTCGCTACTGGCGTACGGCTATAGGGATTAATCTGTGTCGCGTCGCGTTTAAGCTAGGTGAAACAACCTTTATTGAATTACGGCAAAAATAGACACTTGAAAGGGCAGTGATGTTCGAGAGGTTTACGGACCGAGCACGTCGCGTTGTCGTCCTGGCACAGGATGAGGCACGCGAGCTCAATCACAATTACATCGGCACGGAGCACATCCTGCTCGGCCTGATTAGTGAAGGCGACGGTGTAGCTGCCAAGGCGCTGGAGTCCATGGGTATTTCCCTGGATGCTGTGCGCTCTGAGGTAGTCGACATTATTGGTCGTGGCTCCCAGCCGCCGAGCGGTCACGTGCCGTTTACCCCGCGTGCAAAGAAGGTGCTGGAGTACTCTCTGCGCGAGGCTCTGCAGCTGGGTCACAAGTACATCGGTACTGAGCACCTGCTGCTCGGCCTGATTCGTGAGGGCGAAGGTGTTGCTGCTCAGGTCCTGGTTAAGCTCGGCGCTGACCTGCCGCGCGTACGTCAGCAGGTTATTCAGCTGCTCAGCGGTTTCCAGGGCGATGAGTCCGATGGTTCTCCGGAGCAGCGTCCGGTCGGTGCTACTTCCGGCGCTCGTGTGCAGGAGGGTAACCACCAGTCGGGTTCGCTGGTGCTTGATCAGTTCGGTCGTAACCTGACCGTTGCTGCACGTGAGGGCAAGCTGGATCCGGTTATTGGCCGCGAGAAAGAAATCGAGCGCATTATGCAGGTTCTTTCTCGTCGCACCAAGAACAACCCTGTGCTGATTGGTGAGCCTGGTGTTGGTAAGACCGCCGTCGTGGAGGGGCTTGCACTGGACATTGTCAACGGTCGTGTGCCGGAGACGCTGAAGGATAAGCAGCTTTACTCTCTCGACCTGGGCTCGCTGGTTGCGGGTTCCCGTTACCGCGGTGACTTCGAGGAGCGTCTGAAGAAGGTGCTCAAGGAGATTAACCAGCGCGGTGACATCATCCTGTTTATTGACGAGATTCACACGCTGGTTGGTGCCGGTGCCGCCGAGGGCGCAATTGATGCAGCCTCGATTCTGAAGCCGAAGCTGGCTCGCGGTGAGCTGCAGACCATCGGTGCTACCACTTTGGATGAGTACCGTAAGCACATTGAGAAGGACGCCGCTCTTGAGCGTCGTTTCCAGCCGGTGAACGTGCCGGAGCCGAGTGTGGATCTCACTATCGAGATTCTGCGCGGTGTCCGCGATAAGTACGAGGCTCACCACCGCGTATCCATCTCGGACAAGGCTCTGGTTGCCGCAGCTACGCTCTCCGACCGCTACATCAACGACCGCTTCCTGCCGGATAAGGCCGTTGACCTGATCGATGAGGCCGGTGCTCGCATGCGCATCAAGCGCATGACTGCCCCGGCTGACCTGCAGGAGATTGACTCCAAGATCGCCGATGTGCGCCGCCAGAAGGAAGCCGCCATCGACGAGCAGGACTTTGAGAAGGCAGCTGGTCTGCGCGACAAGGAGCGCAAGCTGGGCGAAGAGCGCCGCGAGCGCGAGAAGAAGTGGCGTGCGGGCGAGTCCGACACCATCGCTGAGATTGGTGAGGAGCAGATTGCGGAGGTCCTGGCTTCCTGGACTGGCATTCCGGTGTTCAAGCTCACCGAGGAAGAGTCCTCGCGTCTGCTGCGCATGGAGGATGAGCTGCACAAGCGCATTATCGGTCAGGAAGAGGCCGTCAGTGCTGTCTCCCGCGCTATTCGTCGTACCCGCGCTGGTCTGAAGGACCCGAAGCGTCCGTCCGGTTCGTTTATCTTCGCCGGCCCGTCTGGTGTTGGTAAGACCGAGCTGTCGAAGGCCCTGGCCGAGTTCCTCTTTGGTGAGGAAGACGCACTCATTCAGATTGATATGGGTGAGTTCCACGACCGCTTCACCGCTTCGCGCCTCTTCGGTGCTCCTCCCGGATATGTCGGCTACGAAGAGGGCGGCCAGCTCACCGAGAAGGTGCGCCGCAAGCCGTTCTCCGTCGTGCTTTTCGACGAGATTGAGAAGGCCCACAAGGAGATTTACAACACCTTGCTGCAGGTCCTGGAAGACGGTCGTCTGACTGACTCGCAGGGTCGAGTGGTGGACTTCAAGAACACGGTTCTGATCTTCACCTCGAACCTGGGTACCAGCGACATTTCCAAGGCTGTTGGTATGGGCTTCTCGGGGGTCGGCGAGGCCGATGAAGATGGCAAGTACGAGCGGATGAAGGACAAGGTCCACGACGAGCTGAAGAAGCACTTCCGTCCGGAGTTCCTGAACCGTATCGACGAGATTGTGGTCTTCAAGCAGCTGAGCCAGGCTGAGATTGTCCAGATGGTCGACCTTATGCTGGCCCGCGTCAGCGACCAGCTCGACGAGAAGCGCATCACCATGGAGATTTCCGACCGCGCCAAGAACCTGCTGGCCAAGCGTGGCTTTGATCCAGTGCTCGGTGCCCGTCCGCTGCGTCGCACGATCCAGCGCGAGATTGAGGATCAGCTCTCCGAGAAGATTCTCTACGGTGAGGTCGGTCTCGGCGAGACCGTCTTCATCGATGTCGAAGGCTGGGATGGCGAGTCCAAGGACGTCGACAAGGCGAAGTTCACCTTCACCAACAAGGGCAAGGCCGGGAACGTTGATGCCGACGGCGGTGCTCTGGGGGAGTCTGAGGAAGACAAGGACGTTCTCGGCAGCGCTGATGGCACCCTGAGTGTTGAAGCCGACGACATCGAAGGTGCTGCCGACCAGGCCGCTGCCGAGGTCGAATCCGATAACTCCGAGGGAGAGAACTAAATGGGGCTCCAATTTCGCAAGAAGCAGAACCTGGACAAGGACACGTGGCTGAACTACTCGGGTTCGGGAGTCTCTGGTTCTAAGCGTATCGGTCCGGTGACCATTAACAGCCGCGGCGGTTACACCGTCCGACTGGGCAAGGGCCTGACCTTCCGCGGTCGTTGGAAGAAGAAGTAGTTAGTGGCTGATGGCTGTCGGTGAGCATTTCACCGTCAGTACAGCTAGTGCGCTAGCACACTAGTACCCCATTTTCTGATTCACCCACGCAAGCATCTCGTCGTGGGTGAGCACGTAGGCAAGGCCGTGCGTCCCATCACCGAGGTCAGTGTCGACCTCCACGTAGGTGATGTCGGCGCCGGCCTTTTGCCATTTCTGCACAAGTTTGCGTGCCGACGTCACGGGTAACACATCATCCAACGCGTTATGGGTAACGAATACGGGCATACTGGGAGTCTTTGTCCCCAGAGCTTGTTCTTCCACGTGGCGCCGAACGACGGGGGAGAGCTCCGGCGAGCGCAGATTTTCCGCTATTCCTAAGTCGTTGGCCGTGAATGCCTTGGTGTCATTGCGGGGCCAACGTTCGACAGTGGCGCCAATGCATTCATCGGCCGTGAGCTTCAGGAAATCCTGCCCCAGCGGGCTCAGCATGCGCTCGATCGGTTCTTTTGTCTCTGGGTACTCTGCAATCAAGCCGTTCATGAAGTAACCGACGAGCCCCGCCAGCGCCGAGCCGCGAATATGCAGTGCAGTGTCGGTGAGATCGGCCGGAATAGCCCCGGCGTAAACAGCGCGGATGTTCAGCTCCGAGGCGTACGCATCGGCTAGCTCGGCGGCTGCAGCGGTGGCGCCTCCGCCCTGTGAGTAGCCGAACAGCGCAATGGGAGTATCTGCAGGTAGTTGTAAAGTCTCAATAGCCGCTCGCGCCATATCGAGCGTGTTATTCCCGGCAATCTCACGGTTGAGATACGGATGTACCCCAGGCGTGCCGAGCCCCTGGTAATCCACAATGGCAACATTCCATCCCTGTGCCAGCAGCTGAGGTGCCGGAGGCGTCGGAGGCGCTTCGTAACGCAGGGCGACCGAACTGGCACAGTTATCAGCCATGCCGAGAGTTCCAGGTGCAATTACTGCCAGTGGGCGCGGGGATTTCTCTGACCATCGGGCGTAGGGCTGCAAAATCGTGCCGGACACGGCTGTCTGGCGGTGGTCGCGTGCACCTGTGGAGGAAAACACGACCCGCTGTGCGCGTGCGGGCGTATTGACCGGAAATGGCGTCTTCGTAATTACCTGCCCCGGAGGCAATCGCTTCACCGTAGAAGAGTCAGAATCCGAAGAACCGAAGCCAGTCGCTCCTAGACCATCCACCGCCGAGCAACCACCGAGCGTTCCCACGCTAGAGCCCAGAAGAGCAACTCCAAGCACTGTGCTCAGCGCAATTCTGCGCTTACTAGCCCCAAAGAGACAGCGCTGGCGCTGAGGTCGATGGGGCGTGGCATTCATGTGTCTAATTCTAGGCAACGCACTTGTTCGAATCTGGTCTTTACCGGAGCATTGCCTCGGCTTTAACGGGGCAACTGGAAGCGGCCATCGGAGGTTTGCTCCGCAAGTCCGTCGTCAAGCAGGGAAAACAGTGCGCGGGAACGCTGATGCGCATCATCCCAGACCGCATCCAGAGCGGCCTGTTCGACGGGGGAGTCGGCGGCGCGGAGCACGTCGAGAAGCAAGCCCCGGACTTGACGGTCGGTGCCTTCGAACTTCTGCACACGCCGTTTAGCAGCGGCGATTTCGTGGTCTTCGGGTTCGGGGCGACCGGCGGCAATCCATGCGCAACTGGTGGCGATGGGGCAGACCTCGCACTCGGGTGTCGTTCGACAGACGGTAGCGCCGAGTTCCATGAGTGCGACGGAAGTCTCGGCCGCAGTCGTGGGGTCGAGTGGTAGGAACTCTTCGACGAGCGTCATGTCGGCGCGTTTGGCGATGCCGGGTAGGTACGTGCCCTGACGGTGTCGCCGGAGTACGCGGCGCACGTTGATGTCCACCACCGGCGTACGCACGCCAAAGGCAAACGCCGCTACTGCCCGAGCGGTGTAGTCTCCTACCCCCGGAAGGGCTAACAGTGTGTTCACGTCGCTTGGTACTTCGCCGTCGTGCTTTTCGACGATCTTTTCTGCGCATTCACGCAGCCGGAGTGCACGTCGGGGGTAGCCGAGTTTTCCCCACATACGTAGGACTTCATCCTTGGGCGCGACTGCCAAATCGGCTGGGGTGGGCCATTTTTCCAGCCAGGCGCGCCAGGAGGGGATGACGCGGGCGACGGGAGTCTGTTGACTCATCACTTCGCTGACGAGCACAGCCCATGGTGAAGTGCCTTCTTCGCGCCAGGGAAGTGGCCGCATGTTGGTGCGATACCAATCACGTAAGGCGGCATCGACGTGTTCGTCGAAGTCGTCGGATTGGTTAATTGCAGAGGTCAATCTACATTCTCGCTTTCCCATAAACAGCAGAGTCGTTGCACAATATAGCTATGAGCAATTCTGAGAGGACTCCTGAGAGTGTATGGCAATCGATGGTGCGCGGAAACCTCCGCTTCTGCGAGAGCAAGACTGCGCATCCTCGCCAGGACTTGGTTCGTCGTAAGCAGCTGACGCAGGGGCAGAAGCCGAAGGCCGTTGTGCTGGCTTGCTCGGATTCCCGCGCTCCGGTGGAGATTATTTTCGATCAGGGCTTGGGCGATGTATTTGTAATCCGTACTGCCGGTGAGATTACTGACCTGTCGGTGCTGGCTTCGCTGGAATTCGCAGTTGATGGTCTTGGAGTTCCGCTGGTGATTGTTCTCGGTCACGAGTCCTGCGGCGCTGTGGCTGCGGCGAAGAATGCACTGGATGGTGGCGAACTGCCGGGTGGTTTCCAGCGTGTGCTGATTGAAAAGGTCACCCCGTCGCTGCTGGCGGCTCGCAAGGATGGCGAGACTGAAATCGACGAATTTGAGCGTCGCCACGTGCGCGAGATTGTTAATCACATTATTGATCGCTCTCCGGAGATTTCGTCGCGCTTGGTGACCGGCGAGGTAGGCGTTGTCGGTATGCGGTACCGCTTGGAGGACGGACGCGCTGAGACCGTCGTTACCCATGGAGTCAGCGAGAACCCGCTAACCTAAATGTGTGACCAATAAGCTGCCTCCAGAAATCTACCGGCGTCGGCGTATCGCCGCGGCGGTGTTGCTCGTTATCATCCTCGTTCTCCTGGGCTGGGGTATTTCCGCACTGGTAAACCGGGACAGCGAGGATTCTGAACCGGTGAATGTCACCAGGGATGACGGGAAAGAGGTGACTCCTCCGGAACAGCCCAAGGAACCTTACGCGCCTAAGTCTGACAAGGACTCGGAGAACGACAAGTCTGACAAGGACGCCAAGAAGGGCGACAAGGAAGGCGAAGACTCCGCGAAGGATAACGCTCAGGCGGCGCTTGCGAGCAAAAAGGACTGTACCCTTGCAGATCTGCAGGTGACGGCCACCTCGGATCAGCCGAACTACGGCGATGAGCAGCCGACTCTGGCGATTACCGTCCACAATCCCACCGGCGGTGAATGCCGCGTGAACCTTGATGAGCAGCAGTTGCGCTTCGAGGTGTACGACCTGGCAACGTATGAGCGAGTCTGGTCGGATGTGGACTGCAATGACTCCGAAGGCCACGGTGAACTGGTATTGGCACCGGGCGAGGAAGTCAACTATGCCGCCACCTGGTCGCGTCTGACCTCGGCGCCGAACAAGTGCTCCGAAGAAGACCGGGTCCCAGTTCCCTCCGGGTCGTACATCTTCTACGGCGTGATTGGTGACAACAACTCTGACGCCTACACGTTCAACATGCGCTAGCGCTTAGCTCCTAACCCAAGCTCAATGGCCTCGGCAACGGTGCCTGCTTCCAGCAGTTGCATCCCTGCCGGGCCTTTTGCGCCTCTGGGCACAATTGCCGTGTCGAAGCCCATTCGATGAGCTTCCTTAAGGCGCCACTCCAAATCGGTCACTCGCCGCACTTCGCCGGCCAACCCCAGTTCGCCGAGTGCAATGGTTTTGTCCTGGAAGGTCCGCTTAGTCATGGATGAGGCCAGTGCCAGCGCAATCGCCAGGTCCGCGGCAGGCTCCGACAGCGTCATTCCGCCGACGGTGGACACGTACATCTCCATGCGGGCTAATTGCTTGAAGTTACCGTGTTCAGTCAGCACGGCCGCGACCATCGGCACGCGCCTCGGGTCGAGACCAGAGACATTGCGTCGTGGATTATGTGCCTCAGTGTTGATTACCAGGCCCTGCACCTCCGCCAGCAGCGGTCTGCGGCCATCCATGGCCACGGTAATTGCAGTTCCCGAGGTCGGCGTTCGGTGATGCAAAAACAGCCCCGAGGGATCCTCAACTTCCGCAATACCGCCCGCGGTCTGCTCGAAGCAGCCCACCTCATCGGTGCTGCCGAAGCGGTTTTTCAGACCCCGCAAGAAGCGTAGCCCCGAGTGTCTATCGCCTTCGAAGTTGAGCACCACATCAACCAGGTGCTCCATCGTGCGCGGGCCGGCCACATTGCCGTCCTTGGTCACGTGCCCTACTAAGAAAATCGCAGTCCCGGTCTCCTTTGCCAACGCCGCCAGGGCAGAGGTTACGGCGCGGGCCTGAGCAACGCCACCGCGAGCACCTTCGACGTCGGCACGCATCGTCTGCACGGAGTCCACAATGAGCAGACCGGGGGAGAGCTCCAGCGTCAGGTCGATGACGTCCTCGATATTCGACACCGCCGACAGGTACAGAGAGTCCGACAGTGCGCCAGTGCGCTCGGCACGCAGCCGCACCTGGCCGACCGATTCCTCACCGGTGACGTAAAGCGTCGGCCCCAAATCGCCGTCCGCGCAGCGGTAGGCCACTTCAAGTAGCAGCGTCGACTTACCAACTCCCGGCTCGCCCGCCAAGAGCACCAACGAACCCGGCACAATACCGGAACCGAGCACTCGATCCAGCTCACCGATGCCCGTGCGCACCGCGTGCGCAGCCTTGGCGGAAATCCCCGTAATCGCGGTCAACTCGGAAGATGAAGTGGGGATTCGATCTGTTGCGGAAGTCTCGGCGAGGAAACGTTCCTCCGCCTCGTCGTCAAGCGCGCGCTGTGCTAGACGCTGGCTTTCAGCCGCGACGGAAGTGGAAGATGCTTTACGACGACCACCCCGCGTGCCGGGCTCCGTTGCGGCAGCGCTACGGCGACGTTGCTTGGCTGCCCGTGCGGCGATTTTGTCCTCAAGGGTGGAGCCGGACTTCCCACCGCTGGAGCGGATAGTGACCTTCTCTAGCGTGCCCCACTCTTTGCAGTTGGGACATTGGCCGACCCATTTCGACACCTGCCAGCCGCATGCTGAGCATTCGTAGGCTTCGTCTTTGGTCCTGGCCACGGTGCAACCACCTTTGCTTCAAACGAGGGGGCGACAGACCCGACAACGTTTGGTGCGGGATGTGCGGGAAATGTCGCTAAAAAATTGCCCCAGATACGCGAGAACGGGCCAGGGCAGAGTCAATGACATGTGTCAAGGACTGACTGTACCGCCGTGGCCCGTATCAAGCGACCAATCGCCCATGCCCGCTCGATGAAGCTCCTCGCGTTATTTGCGGGACAGGACTGCGCTGTACCAGCGCCTAAAAGTGCGCTGCGCACGAACAGCGCAGGGAACGCGCTGTACTGCGCTTACTTGGATTCAATCATGCCGTCAGCACCGCGGTTCGGTGCGCCAGCTTCCAGAATGTCAGCAGAGATGGTGATGTCCAGGTCGTAGGTGTTGGTCTGGCCCTGCGGGTCAGTGAACTCGAAGGTGGCCTCGCGGTTCTGGCCAGCAGCGCTGCTCTTGTCGCCAACCAGGGTGCTCGGGTCCAGCTCATTGGTGTAGTACGCGATGCAGCCGGTGTTGTCCTTGGCGGTCTTAGCCAGCGGATCGATGACGGACTTCGGGCCGGCAACAATCTGGCACTCACGCGGCAGGGAGTCCTCGCCCTTTGCAGCCTTAGCGAAGGAAGGTGTCTCAGCGACCTTCTTCAGCTCAACCTCGCCGATACCTTCAACGGTGACGGACTTCAGCTTGTAGACCGACTCGGTAGCGCGCTGCTGGTTGCTGGCGGAGAACTTCAGACCAGCGGTACCAGCCTCCGGGTCGACCAGGATGTGAGCGTCGCGGATGTTGACGAAGCCAAGAGCCGAGTTGGTGTTCTCAGCACCCTTGCCGGCAGCATCTTCGCCGCCGTTCATCGCACCGTCTACAGCCGGGTGCTGATTTGCGGTCTGCGAAATCTGACCGGCGCCACAAGCAGCAAGTGCAACTGCGGATGCTGCGGAGACGGTGATGAGGGCGCTGCGGCGAAGTACGGACTTGAAGGCCATGACTAGATTTCCTCCAGTAGCTTGAGGATGGGCGATAGGATTTTCAGTATTTAAAGAACACCTTAGTGTCTTCCTAAGATGTTCTCATACTACCCGTAAAATCATGGGGGGACATGATAGGGTGGAAGGCCGTTGGAAAGGGCGTGTGCATTACATGGAATTCAGCATTGGCGATACCGTAGTTTATCCGCACCACGGAGCTGCGAAAATCGAAAACATCATTGAACGAGAGCTTAACGGCGAGACCGTTCAGTACCTCGTACTGCAGATTCTGCAGAGTGATCTGAATATCCAGGTGCCCGCCAAGAATGCCGAGCTGGTCGGTGTCCGCGACGTTGTCGGTGAAGAGGGGCTGCTGAAGGTCTTCTCCGTTCTGCGTGAGACCGACGTGGAAGAGGCCGGCAACTGGTCCCGTCGCTACAAGGCCAACCAGGAGCGCCTGGGTTCGGGCGACATTAACAAGGTCGCTGAGGTAGTTCGTGACCTGTGGCGCCGTGATCAGGATCGCGGTCTGTCCGCCGGCGAAAAGCGTATGTTGAGCAAGGCTCGCCAGGTTCTCGTCGGTGAGCTCGCGCTTGCCGACGGCGTTGATGAGGCCAAGGTCGAGGAAGTTTTTGCCCGCGTCGATGCCACTATCGAGCGTCACCGCGCCCTGGCACAGGAAGGTGCCGCCGGTGAGAAGAAGGACGAGGCCGACGATAAGCCGGTGGACCTGGACGCAGACGCATAAGTCGTTTCCCTTCCCCGGTTCCTTCCAGTAGGGATTTTCTGCACTTTTCCGGTTAACGGCTAGCGCACACACATTGCCCGTGTGCGCTAGCCGTTTTCTCTTTTTCACCCGTATCTATTTCCCCGCTATGCTCGGGGCTGTGACTTTTCAAATCTTCGATACCGCAACCCGCCAACTGAAGGATTTTGAGCCTCTCCGCGAGGGGCATGCCTCCATTTACCTGTGCGGTGCGACCCCGCAGGCTCAGCCGCACATTGGCCATGTTCGCTCCGGCGTGGCCTTTGATATCTTGCGCCGTTGGCTGATCGCCAAGGGGTATGACGTCGCCTTTGTGCGCAACGTTACCGATATCGATGACAAGATCTTGAACAAGGCCGCCGAGCACGGCCGCCCTTGGTGGGAATGGGTCTCCCGCTTTGAACGTGAATTTACCTGGGCTTACAACCAGCTCGGTGTTCTCCCGCCGAGCGTTGAGCCGCGCGCTACCGGGCATGTCACTCAGATGGTGGAGTACATGCAGCGTCTGATGGATAACGGCTTCGCCTACGCTGTCGATGGCAGCGTCTATTTCGACGTGGATGCCTGGTCCAAGGCTGAAGGCAGCGACTACGGCAGCCTGTCCGGCAACCGCGTCGACGAGATGGAGCAGGGCGAGACCAACACTCCGGGCAAGCGCGGTGCGCACGATTTCGCGCTGTGGAAGGCTGCCAAGCCTGGCGAGCCCTCGTGGCCGACGCCGTGGGGCAATGGCCGCCCGGGCTGGCACCTGGAGTGCTCCGCCATGGCCACCTACTACTTGGGCTCGGAGTTCGACATCCACTGTGGCGGCCTCGACCTGCAGTTCCCACATCATGAAAACGAGATTGCGCAGTCGCACGCAGCCGGCGACGGCTTTGCCCGCTACTGGATGCACAACCACTGGGTCACAATGGCCGGCGAAAAAATGTCGAAGTCGCTCGGCAACGTGTTGTCCGTGCCGCATATCCTGACCATGGTTCGTCCGGTTGAGCTGCGTTACTACCTCGGTAGTGCGCACTACCGCTCCGTGCTGGAGTACTCCGAGGAGGCTCTGCAGGAAGCGGCAGCGGGCTACCGTCGTATCGAGGCGTTTATGCACCGTGCCGTCGATAAGCTCGGCGATATCGAAATCGGTGAGTGGACGCCGGCGTTCGAAGCAGCGCTCGACGATGACCTCGCCGTCCCACGCGCGCTCGCGGAAATCCACAACGCTGTTCGTGGAGGTAATCAGGCGCTTGCCGACGGCGACGAGACCAAGGCCAAGGAGATTGCCGGTGCTGTCCGCGCTATGGCCGCAGTCCTTGGGTTCGATCCGCTGAATGAGCAGTGGGCAACCTCCGATTCCAGTTCTGATGCAGCAATGCATGCGCTCGGTGTGCTGGTTGAGCACCAGTTGGAGGAACGCACCCGGGCTCGTGCAGAGAAGGACTGGGCTACGGCTGATGCTGTGCGCGATCGTCTGAAGGAAGCGGGTATCGAGGTAACTGATACCGCGGATGGTCCGGCATGGTCTGTCGCTGACTAAAGCTAAAGAAAACTATTAACAACAGGAAGCAGGTAGCTATGGCAGGCAACGGTCGTCGTGGCGCAGTGCGCAAGGCAAGCAAGAAGAATGTTGGCGGCTCCGGTGGCCAGAAGCGCGGCTTGCGTGGCAAGGGGCCGACCCCGAAGGCAGAGGACCGCGTTTATCACGCAGCTCATAAGCGGGCGAATGAGAAGCGCCGCCGTGACTCTGGGCGTCATGAGCGCAAGGGGGATGGCTCCGAGCTGGTAGTTGGCCGTAACCCGGTCGTGGAGTGCCTGCATGCGAAGGTGCCAGCGGCAGCGCTGATTGTGGCGTTGGGCACCGACAATGACGAGCGCCTGCAGGAGTCAGTGCGTATTGCTAACTCCCGTGGTATCCCAATTCGCGAGGTGCCCCGCCACGAGCTGGACACCATGACTGGCAATACCATGCACCAGGGCATCGGTCTGCAGATTCCGCCGTACAAGTACTCGTCTGTCGAAGATCTGATTGATTCGGTGGCCAAGACCGGGGAGCCGGGTCTTATCGTCTGCCTGGATAACATCACCGACCCTCGTAACCTGGGTGCGGTCATTCGCTCGGTGGCGGCCTTTGGCGGTCACGGTGTGGTGATTCCGGAGCGTCGCTCGGCCGCCATTACGGGCGTGGCCTGGCGTACTTCGGCTGGTACTGCTGCGCGTCTGCCAGTTGCGCGGGCGACCAATATGGTGCGCTCGCTCAAGCAGTTCCAGAAGGCTGGCTATCAGGTCGTTGGACTGGATGCCGGTGGCGACCACACTCTGGACACTTACGACGGCACCACCCCGGTGGTCGTGGTCGTCGGCTCCGAGGGGAAGGGCCTTTCGCGCCTGGTGCGCGATACCTGTGACACCATCATGTCCATTCCGATGACCGGTTGGGTGGAGTCGCTCAATGCTTCCGTTGCTGCCGGTGTGACTCTGAGTGAGTTTGCCCGCCAGCGCCGGGCAAAGAGTAGTTAGTAGCGCATTTGATACCCCCGGAGGCGCCATTATCAATTCGTTATAGTAGTAGCGTTTACGTGGGGTATTTTGGGTTCTAAATTGCGGCCGGTACTTATGGCTACCCCCAGTAGTTCAGCGCTTTAAAGATAATTCTATTTCCGGCGTGCGCTGCAGAAATAACAGCGTTATTATCACTTCCAACAGAAAATTATCCGTAGTTTCCCGAAGGGGAGGGCGGGCAAATCATGCTCCTAGAAATAGGGGCGTAATTGGCCGTAGTTTAGGGAAGCGCACGGACCTAGCGGTGGCTTGTACAGCTAGCTTTGGGTCACTGAGATGTCAGACCACGACATCCTCAGCGTTAGTTTTTCTGTCTGCCGGGGCAACCCATTTCGGCAGTCTCGCAGTCTTAAAAAGAGCTGGGGGTATTGGAGTCTGCTTTTAGAGAATCCAGCAAAAATACGGGCAGCCCCTCGGTGGCGAGAGGGAAGGTGCGCACCTTCTCCGCAATCGTCACTCGAGGGGCTGCCCGATGTTTTTGTTGTTTTAAAAGCCACTCCGAAAAGCGTATGTGTCTATTTGCTCCATTTGGCAGCCTGGACGTCGTCACGCGTTGCCTTGCGCGATTGCACCGTTCCGATGGCGTAGCAGATCAGGTAGATGACAAACGCGATTGTCGTCACTAGAACGCTGACCGGGATGCCCGGTGCGAGTGAGAGAACAATGCCGCCGACGGCCGCGACCTCGGCGAAGATGGTCGACAGGATGATGGCCTTTACAGGAGAGGCGGTGACGAATGCGGCCGCAGCACCAGGGGTGATGATGAGGGCGATGACGAGCAGAGAGCCGACAATCTGTACGCCCTGGGCGGCGACGAGACCGGTGAGAATCGCGAAGTAAATCGATAGCGCCTTCACGTTGACACCACAGGCGGCGGCCATGATGGGGTCGGCGGAGGCGAATAGAAGCGGCCGCCATTTCCAGACAACGCCGCCGACGACGATGACCGCGACGATGGCCATCGTCCATAGAGAAGTGTCAGTCAGACCAATGATTTGGCCGGTGAGAAGTGAAAACGCGGTACTTGTCCGGCCGGGGTAGAGGTGGATAAACAGCACCGATAAGCCCATGCCGAAGCTCAAGACCACGCCCACGACCGCATCTTGGCGCCCTCGAAGCGACAGTGCCGCCAGGACTATTGCGATGAGCACCGAGCCGATAATGGCGCCGCTGCTGACACTGACACCCAGTAATAGAGCCGCGGATGCGCCCATGAGTGCCAGCTCACTGGTGCCGTGGACCGTGAAGCTCATCTGCCGCATGACAAT
Source organism: Corynebacterium sp. 401_CJEI (assembly GCF_001076435.1). Lineage (NCBI taxonomy): Bacteria > Bacillati > Actinomycetota > Actinomycetes > Mycobacteriales > Corynebacteriaceae > Corynebacterium > Corynebacterium sp. 401_CJEI. Next base: position 7,228 of record NZ_JVIP01000043.1, on the reverse strand, counting down.
CAGGGGCGAGATGATGCCGGAAATCAGCCCAAGCAGTGCCGCTGCAATGAGGGCATTGTGGACGAAGCCGACCTGGAGTAGAGCGGCGGTGTCGGAGAAATACTGAGCCAGTAGGGTCATTAGACGATAACCAACTTTCCCTCGACACGGGCAACCACAATTTTGGTTTGGTAGAGCTCCGAGAGCGTCTCTGAAGTGATGATTTCCTCGACCGATCCGACCGCATGTCCATGCGGCGTCAGGTAGAGCACCCGGTCACAGACGCCCAGGATGGGGTTGATGTCGTGGGTGACGAAGACGACTGCCGTGTCATTTTCCCGGCGATGCCGGTCCAGGCGCTCGACCGTGGTCCGTTGTGCCGCAGGGTCGAGGGAGAGCAGAGGCTCGTCGCAAAGCAAAAAATCCGGCGCCGAAACGAGCGCCTGCGCCTGACGGACAAGCTGTTGCTGACCGCCAGAGAGCGTGCCGACGCGACGGTCCGCAATACCGCCCGCGCCGACAAAGTCCAGCATCTGGTCGGTGGCGGAGCGGTTCTTGCCGGCTGCCAGCTCGACGAGGTCGCGAACCCGAATGGGCAGTGAGGGCTCGAACATCCGCTGCTGTGGAATGTAGCCCAGGTTTCCGTCGACTTTTACTGAACCGTGAGTCAGCCGGCGCATGCCAAGGGCGGTGGTCAGCAGCGTGGATTTGCCGACGCCGTTGGGGCCCAGGATGGCCAAGAACTCGCCAGGTTCGATATTCAAATTGAGACCGGACCACAGCGGCTCAACGGCTGCGTCAGTAAAAGTCAGTGAGGGCAAAGTTATGCGGACTCCATATCGGAAAGGGTTTGCTTGTAGAGATCAAAGAACGACTGGTCAGCGCTCGGCGACTCAAAAACATCGACGATTTTAACGCCCTTTGCCTTGGCAGCCTCGACGAGTCGCTGCGAGACCTGGTCGTGGGTCTGCGGTGCGTCGATGAGGTAGTCCAACTCGCCGGACTCGATCAGCTTCAGCATTTCATTGACATCGCTTGCCGACGGCTCGGACTCATTCAGCGTGGACTGACGGTAGCCCTTCGGGGTGATGTCCTCGACCTTCGTGTCCTTCAGGATGTCATCGGCCAGCGGGTGAACTTGAGCAACCTTAGCGGCCTTGAGCTTGCTCTTGGCCTCTTCGATGTCCTTGATTTCCTTATCGACAGCCTTGGTGTCGGCCTTGGCGCCCATCTTGGTCAGAGCTTCGGCGAGCTGCTCTGCAGTTTCTTCAACCGCATCGGTGTTGTACCAGACGTGCTCGTTGGCCTCGCCATCGTGGTGGTGGTGCTCGTGGCCTTCGTGGTCGTCGTGACCTTCGCCATCATGCTCGTGGCCTTCATGGTCGTGCTCGTGGCCCTCGTGATCATGGTCGTGACCTTCGTGGTCGTGGTCGTGGTCGTGGCCCTCGTGATCATGGTCATGTTCGTGGTCATGGCCTTCTTCCTGCGGCAGCGCAGAGATAATGACCTTGTCCTTTGCGTCACGCAGAGAGGAGGTCAGCCATGCGTCGTAATGCCCGCCACCTGCGACGAGAATATCGGCGTCCCCTACCTTTGCCATGTCGGCTGCGGCCGGTTCGTAGGAGTGAGGGTCGATGTCGTTGGACGCGATAATCGGGTCGATGGAGACCTTCTCGTCGTCGGTGACTGCGTCGGCGACGTCTGCCCAGACCTTGGTGGAGGTGACCACCTTAATGGTGTCTTCGGACTTGCCCGCGGACGTAGCGCTGTCATCATTGCTGGAGCATGCGCCGAGACCTGCGACGAGGCCGGCGCTGGCGACTAGCGCCGCGATGCGCGTGGAAAAGCGTGCCTTCATATATGTATCCAATCCTGTTGCGGGCTGAATTATTCCTTTTATTCAGCTCCTGAGCATTAACCGCTATTGAAAACAGTTGTCTTTTAGTTCAAATAACATAGTAGGGGCTGCGGAGACCCAGTCACAAGGCGGGCCTCTGCCGGAGTGGCCGAAATGACAGTCGCGCACATTCGTTGGGTAAAGTTGTCCGCGATTAGATGCGTGTGATGCTCGTTGTAGTTCTTTTCCATAAAATCGAGGTTTTCTACCTGAGGTAGCTGGACGAAGATATCTGAGCGGGCAGTCGCTGTTGGTTTTTCAAGAAGGGTCGGTATTCCGTGCAAAGTCGGCGTCGTCGTGGCACCTTGGCTTCCATCGCTGCAGAACTTGGGGTCTCGCGCACGACTGTGTCTAATGCTTACAACCGTCCTGACCAGCTCTCGGAGAAGTTGCGGGAGCACATCTTGGAAACTGCGGAGCGGCTTGGCTATCCCGGGCCGGACCCAATGGCTCGCGGTCTGCGCATGCGCCGGGTTGGCGCCATCGGCGTGCTGTTCACCGAGCACCTCCCGTTCGCTTTTGAAGACCCTGCGTCGGTGGATTTTCTCGCCGGCCTCGCAGAGGAGCTCGGCGAAATGGGCGACTCCATGTTGGTCATTCCAGCTTCCTCCGAGGAGGGCGGGGACGTAGATCTCAATCTGATTCGGCAAGCGGTGGTCGACGGTTTCGTGGTCTACTCCGTCGCGGACAACGACCCGTTCCTCGCTGCCGTGCGCGCCCGTGGCTTGCCGACGGTCGTGTGCGACCAGCCTGCAGATGCGGTGGCTCTACCGTTTGTGGGCATCGATGACCGTGAGGCCATCAAGCCCGCGGTGCGACACCTGACTGAACTGGGACATCGCAAGGTGGGAATCTTGTCAGTGCGATTGTCGCGTACCCCGAACTCGGGATATGTCACGGAGAAGCGGCTGGCAGAAGCTCATCACCAGGTGCAGAAGAACCGCGTCGAAGGTGCGCTGGAAGCGCTTGCCGAGGCTGGTATTCAGCAGGTGGATGTGCCTATCATCGAGCGCCACCTCAATGACCGCGAGAATAACCGCGATGCGGCTCGCCAGCTGCTGACCGACAACCCGGATCTCACGGCGGTGGTCTGTACCACGGATACTCAGGCAATTGCGGTCTTGGAATATGCCAAGGAGAACGGAATTCGTGTTCCGGAGGACCTGTCCATCACAGGCTTTGACGGAATCGAGCGCGCCCTCTTCCACAAGCTGACCACTGTAATTCAGCCGAATAGGCAGAAGGGCATTGCCGTCGGCCGCGCGCTGGCCGAGGAGCTTGAGGCCGCACGCGAGGACAGCGGTCGCGCTCCTCGCGTCTTGTTGGAGACTGAGTTTGTCGTTGGATCGACAACCGCAGCGCCGTCGGCACCGTCAGCCGGGTAGCGGGCCGACGAGGGTAACAACATCGTGGCGCTATCGGGGGCTCTTGGGGTGGTAAACCCCACCTCGTCTTTACTGTGTTCGGATTCAGATTAAGGTCTATTACATGACAGATTCAACAAATTCGAGCACCGACCGATCAGCTGCGGCTCTCAATAGTCCGGAAGCTACCCGCGACGACCATGTCGAACTTGGCGGCCCCGTCGAATTGGATGAAATGTCTATCCGTGGCGCGATGAGTGAGTTCACCACTGGCGTGACCATTATCGCCACCGAGGATGAAGGCGAAGCGTACGGTTTCGCCTGCCAGTCTTTTTCCTCGCTGAGTCTCACTCCACCGATGGTTCTGTTTACTGTCATGAAGACCTCGCGGTCTTGGCCGCATATACGGAACGCTGGACGCTTCTCCGTCAATGTGTTGGCCGAGGATCAGGAGGATATCTCGGCAGCCTTCGGCCGCAGTAATGGCGAAAAGTTCAAGACGGGGAAGTGGACCCGCTCTGAGCTGGGCAACCCTTTATTGCACGGCTGCTCCGTGTGGATTGATTGCACCGTCGTCGATGTTTACGAAGGCGGCGATCACTGGATTGTGACGGCGGATATTGTGGCTATCGGCAAGCGTGAAGAAATCAATCCGCTCATTTACCACCGCGGTTCTTACGCACGGGTTTCTCACCCCGGCACCGATGCGCCTGTCGATCAGAAGTGGCGTCAGCGCCCCTCGGTGTAACCCGAAGTTGTCGCAGTCCAGCCACGGCGATCCTCGCCTGGCTTGGGGTCTTTCATCTCTCGCATGCGCAGACCATTGTTGTCCTGCGTGTAGACGAATTCGCCCGCCACAATCTTGTGGAAACGCTCCGAATAGGTCTGCGCCTGGTCTGAGCAGTCCAAACTGCGAGTCTGCTCCGGGGTACCGAATTCGACCGCCTCGCCCTTCCACTGCAGCGAACCAGAGCCGTTGCCACAGGAATCAGCGAAGGTATATGTTGTCTGCCCCAACGTAATAGTCGGCGCCTGAGTTCCGTCCGGCACACCGTGGGGCAGGTTTGGGTCATCAAAAATCGCGGTTATCTGCCACTGCTTGCCGACGATCTCCGCTGCCGGCTTTGCCTGGCATGCGGTAGCCGTCATGGACACCGCCGCAACGACAGCTACTGCGGCAACCGCTTTTTTCCCGCTCCGACCCATGCTGCGTGACCCCGTTAGTTAGCTGCCTTCTTGGTGGTCTTCTTAGCAGCCTTCTTCGTCGTCTTCTTAGCGGCCTTCTTGGCAGCCTTCTTCGCCGTCTTACGAGTGGTCTTCTTTGCGGCCTTCTTGGTCGACTTCTTCGCAGTCTTCTTAGTGGACTTGCGTGTGCGCTTTGCGGTCTTCGGAGCGTTTTCCTTCTCGTATTCCTCGTGAACCTTCTTGAAGCTCAGGCCTTCCTTCTCCACTCCGAGCATGCACATCAGAGTGACGGCATCGTAGAAATCCTCGGCGAAGGTAGCAACAATTCGCCGTGCGCCAGCAGCGGTCTTTTCTTCGACCTTGTGAAGAGCCTCGTTCTGAGCAGTGCGAGTGTCTGTGACCTTCGGTGGCACGAATCCTCCTGGCAAGCATGGCCTTAATTGCGCCCCATACACCTACTTCTGCCAGCCATCTCGCCACATGCTCCCGGCACTGAGCTCAACCGAGTTCAGTGAAGAAGGAATGGGATTGTGATGACGCAGTTTCAGCTTTAAGCGCTACTTACAATTCAAAAACCTTATTCTACCACGTTGTTGATAGGTCGCGCGGTGTGGATAATGCTCCCATGGATACGGCTAGTCCACGCAGCGGCTGTCCCGCGGATTGAGCAGTGGCTGCCCCGCGGAATGGCTAGTCCACACGCGGGTTCATACCGCCCTTGAAGCGGTAGTTGCGTGGACGGCGAGGCTTGTTCCGCGGATTCACAGGACGGATGCGACGCATACCGGCCCGGATTGGACGGGTCAGGCCACTGTCTTCGCGCAGTGCGCGAGGGCGACGGAGCCTGCGCGCCATCCATTCACCGAGGACAATACCCGCAGCTAGTGCCGTCGCAATGCCTAGCGCTGAGGCTAGCGCCGTAAACCCCTTGGTCGGGTGGTCGTGCAGCAGTGCGTGCATACCGCGGTAGATCGTCATACCCGGAAGCAGCGGGGTTACGCCTGCCACTGCCGTAATCAGCGGCGGGATGGACCAACGTCGTGCCAGCAGGCCACCGATGAGACCAATCAGCGTTGCTGCCGCGCCTGCGCTGGTCACCGGATGAACTCCCAGTGGAGTCAACACGTAGTAGTAGGTCATCGACCCCAGCAGAGCGACCGTTCCGGACACTGACAACGCGGTGAACCCAGCATTCGAGGCCAACGCAAATGCGATTGAGGCGGTAGTTCCCGCTATCACCCTCACTGTCGCCTGTGCCAGGTTGAGGTCAGAACCCGCGATGACGTCGGGAAGCGGAATGCCCAGCATTCCGGAAAACTCGATGCCCATTGCGATGCCAGCGACGATTCCGCCGGTCAACAACATGGTGTCGAAGAAGCGCGCGGAGCCAGTCACAGGTGCGCCGGTGATGCCGTCTTGCAGTGCTTGCACGAGGGTTAGGCCGGCGAGCATCACGATAATTCCCGAGGCGATCAGCCTGGATGGCTGCATCTCAAAGGGGAGATACGCCTGCGCCGCATTGAGCACAGCAGCGGAGAGCGTGGCAATGAGACCGCCGACTGCATTCTGAAAGAATGTGGGCAACTCGCGGGCAGCGAGTTCACCAATCACGATGACGATGGCCAGTGTGACCGCAGCCGCGATAAGGGCGACCTCGAAACTCGAGCCGAGCAGCACTGTCACAGATGAAGCCAGCAATGCCCAGCCAGTGTAGATGACGCGGAGGCGGTATTTTGCGGGCTCACGCTCGACCTTGTCGATAGCCTCAATAGCCTCCTCCAAGCTCAGGTGGCCCGCGCGAATTCGGCGGATGACACGGTCGGTGTGACGCAAGCGCTCGAAGTCGGGCACTGGTGCGGTGACAACGCGCATCGCGGTAATAGGGGTACGGCGCGCGCCGATGAGGTGGTAGACCGTCACGGAGGTCAACGTGATATCGACTTGGATTTGGGTGAGGCCATAGGCTGAGGTCACGGCCTTAATTTGTAGCTCGGTATCGCGGTTGCCCGAGCCACATGCCAGCAATAGCCCGCCGATGCGAGCAGCGAGATCGAGTACGGCCGTGACCTGACTCGGGTCGGAATAATCGATCGGTGCCAGCGGCAGCGGGGTAGTAGTCGAGTGCACTAGGTCGACAGTTGCCGTTGGGCCGGAAACGAAATCAATCACGCGCTGCTTGAAGGTGGACTGACCTTCGATTGCAGGAAACTGGGTCTGCGGAGTGTCGTCGTAAGAGACAGTGGCTTCAGCGTCGTAGAGATCATTCTTCGCAGCGGAGTTTTCTCCGGCGTTGGAATTGCTGTCACCAGCGAATGACATGTCGACACTTCCTTTCCCCGATACTGCCTGGGGTGCATTGCAGTGATGCTGCAAAGACGCGATGCGGAGACGTTGCAGAAACATAGCCCCAGTGATTTAGCGATAGTCACACTACCCCGTCAGTGACCGAGAATCTTAATTCGTTTTTGAGGCGGTGAATTTGCCTATCTGAGCGGGGCTTTTAGCGTGTGGAAAAGTGTTCAAGAAGTGCGGTTGCAGTTTTCCTGTGGTGTCGTTTTTAACTTCTGCTTGCCAACCTGTACAATCGCCTGTCAGCGGCACAGCTGAGTTCGATTCTCAGGTTGACTCTGATTCTTTCGAGCCAGCGACGGCTAACGCCAAAAGGTCGCTTTAAAGTTGCCGGGATGGCGCAATTGGTAGCGCAACTGATTTGTAATCAGTAGGTTACGGGTTCGAGTCCCGTTTCCGGCTCCAAAACCCCAGGTCAGGAAGTTTTCCGGCCTGGGGTTCTTTGGTTTAAAGG
>NZ_JVIP01000042.1:0-87969 GCF_001076435.1 Corynebacterium sp. 401_CJEI | reverse complement strand
GCACCCGGCTTTGCCGCCGCTGGTGCAGCAGGCTTAGCGCCTGGTTTTGCAGCTGGCTTGGCACCCGACTTAGCAGCAGCCTTGGTAGTTGGGGCCTGGGCAGACGCGTCAGCACCTGCGCCAGCATTCTTCTCTTCGTAGACCTTCTTCATCTTCCTGACGACGGGTGGTTCCACCGTCGAAGAAGCGGTCTTAACAAACTCGCCCTGAGCCTTCAGCTCGGCGAGTAGTTCTTTGCTGGTGACCCCGAGCTGCTTAGCGAGCTCATGGACACGTAGCTTTCCGGACACTGCTCTCCTCACTAGTGGGGGCCGAGCAGCGCCCGATGGCGGATTTGTCCGCGCACCGAGAGCGCCTGCAGGGCTCCCTCTTATCTATTGCCGTTCATCGCTGATGCTTCATCGTGTGCTCATCAGTGTTCAGGTCTTTCTGTTGTCATTTTTCCTGCCTCCCTGCTTAGCGACACGCACATCGTCAGCGGGGGCGAAACCCTCCGCCGCTTCGTAGTGCGTGGCGATAAACTGTTTAACCGGAAACGCATCTACCTGCGTAGATACCTTCAGTGCGCGGCCAAATGCACGGCGCTTGTCGGCGATCTCCCAAGCCTTTAGTGTTGGGGTGATCCAGGCACCTCGCCCCTGCATCCGACGATGCGGATCAGCAACGACGGCTACTGAGCCATCTGAACGGGTGGTGGCGACAATGCGTAGCAGCTCCGAGCAATTGTGGCGCTGCTTAGTTGCAATACAGGTACGTGTGGGTGCAGGCGTATGAGTTGTCGAATTCGGGTTTAGCACCCGCGAAGTCGTCATACTCCTGACGCACCCACCTTCCTGCTAAGAAATTCAGCGCGAAAATTCGCATAGGAAAATCACGCCTTGTCGTTTGGCCACCTCCCAGCATAACCCGAAAAGGCGGAAAAGTGCCAACCCCCTAGGCACTTTCCCGCCACTTTCGCAACCGCTGGGACGCTGACGTTGTGTCTACTCCGCGTCGGAGTGGATATCGATTCGCCAGCCGGTCAGACGAGCCGCCAGACGGGCATTCTGTCCCTCCTTGCCGATAGCAAGAGAGAGCTGGTAGTCGGGCACCACAACGTGTGCACGGCGCTCGTCCATGTCCAGAATCTTGACACTAACTACCTTGGCGGGCGCCAGCGAGTTACCAACGAACTTCGCCGGATCCTCGTCGTAGTCGATGATGTCAATCTTCTCGCCCTTGAGCTCATTCATAATCGAGTTCACACGCTGACCGCGGGGCCCAATGCAGGCGCCCTTAGCGTTGAGGCCCTTGACCGTGGGGCGTACAGCAACCTTGGTGCGGTGACCGGCCTCGCGCGCAATGGAAATCAATTCCACTGCCCCATCGGCAACTTCCGGAACTTCAAGTTCGAAGAGCTTACGAATGAGCTCCGGATGCGTGCGTGACAGGTGAATCGCAACACCGCGCGGTGTCTTGTTCACACCGACGACGTAGCACTTGATGCGGTCACCGTGCTTGAGTTCCTCACCTGGCAGCTGCTCAGCCGGCATCAGAATACCGTCTCGGCCGTTGGCCTCCGAACCGATGTGGACGACGACAATGCCCTTTTCATTGGCATAGACATCGCGCTGGACCACGCCGGAAATGACCTGATTAGACAGGTCTGCGTATTCGTCGAGAACCTTATCGCTCTCCGCATCCCGCAGACGCGAAAGGATGGTCTGACGAACAGCGAATGCAGCGGTACGCTCGAAGTCCTCCGGAGTGTCGTCCCATTCGGAGATGAGATTGCCCTCGTCGTCTCGCTCCTGGGCAAAGACTATGACGTCACCGGTCTCACGGTCGATTTCGACGCGCGCATACTGTGCCGGTGCGGTGGTGTTACGGTAGCTTTCACGCAATGCTCGGGCGACCAGTCCCAGCATTTCGTCGACAGGAATACCCTTTTCCTTTTCCAAGGTTCGCAGGGCAGCTAGTTCAATCTTCACTTGTTATCCTCCAGCCTGGTCAAGGCATTGTCATAGTCTAGTCCCGCAAAATCCTTCTCGGCTGCGGGCGGATTAGAGAATTCAACTTGTACCACTGCACGGGCCACATTGGTTAATTGGACACGCTGGCCAACAGCCTTCAAACGTCCCTTTGGCCCCTTAGAGGTAACGAGAATGATGGATTCTTCATCCGGCGACAGCGCACCAATGCGGGCTGCAATCGCGGAACCGTCGGCAAGCGAAATCTCCGCAATACGACCACGGTTACGACGCCAGTGCCGAGGCTGGGTCAGCGGTGCGTCAATACCAGGAGTGGAAACTTCCAAGGTGTAGCCCTGAGCGCCGAAGTCCGCTTCACCACGTGCCTCCGCGGCATCCAGAGCCGAAGATACTTCATACGTGGCCTGTTCCAGAACATCGAGGTCAGGACGCTCATCTGCGTCAACTAACACAATGACCTGTGACTTTGCGCCGGCGCGAACGACCTTGACATCTTCCACATCCAGGCCGATTTGTGCGAGCGCCGGGCTCACAAACTGTTCAATTTTCTCGGGTGCGGGTATCGCCATAGTCGTAGAGTCTACAGGTCAAGTACTAGGAATTGCGCACCTGGGCGCTTTCCACATACCGCATTGACACAAAGTGCCGCCCGCCGTGGCACCATAGTGAGGTGATTGTTGAACCTCCCTCCCCCAGTTTTGCTTCCGCATCGCATCGCACTCGTACTCTCTCGCGCCGTGGCTTCCTCGCTGCTGCCCTCGCCGTGGGATCACTTCCTGCGCTTTCCGCGTGCTCGCATCTGGTGGCACCGCGCCCCGATTACGCCATTGAGGTTCTCCATGCGCTGGCGGCGCGCGATGCACAGTCGCTTAGCGACGCCAATCCTGACCTCGCAGCGGTGCGCTCCGCGCAGGTTACCGAACTGGATAAGGAAATCACACGCGCCTGCGGCACCCACAAGGACGGTAAACCTGTCGATGAATGTGGCTCGGACGTAGCAGTCCCAGGATCCCTGGTTACCGGTTCCGACGCGAAGCTACTGCTCACGGACTCGCGAAACAATCCCGTACTGACGAATGCCCTGGATTCACGCACTGCATTGCGGGAGGAGCACACTGCGCGCCTCGCCACGGCTGTCGATGGCGGTATCGTCCTCGCTCTGCGTGTTGCGGGCGCTGAGTGGGAGGAGCTTGTCCCATTGATTCCCAGTGACAGGGATGAAATCTCGGGTGCCGAAGAACAGATGACTAAGGCACTGCAAGCCGAATACATGATGATTTACGGTGTCGGCGTAGCCGCACCACGTGTCGGAGGCGATACCACTACTGCACTTTTGGCCCGTGGCGAGCGCCACCGAATTTTGCGCGATCGTGCCCGACTAATTTTGGAGGATTCCGACGTTGAGGTGCCGGAGAGCGCACCTGGCTATATGCCGGAAGGCGCTCCTTCGCCAGATACGGCACCCGTCGATTACATGATTGCATTGGAGCGCTATTGTGCCCAGGCGTGGGAAGACGTATTGCTCGCTGCTAATAACCCTCGGATGCGTATGTTCGCGCTGCAGGCAGCTGGCGTGGCTGCCGCCGGAGCGGCAGCGCTAGGTGGCAACAACTTGGAGCCGTTGCCCGGGCTCTAAGCCTTGCGAACCAGCTCCGCGACGTGAGCTGCAATGCCGTCAGCGGCGACCTCGTCGGTCTCGTTGGTCAGGCGGTTACGCAGCTCCACCTTGCCGTCCGCGTAGCCACGGCCAAAGATGACCACAAACGGCATACCCAGCAGCTCGGCGTCCTTGAACTTCACACCGGGGCTGACCTTCGGACGGTCGTCGAAAAGCACCTCAATGCCCTGCTGGCTGAGGTCTTCCGCCAGCTGTTCAGCGGCCTCAGCTGCTTCGGCGTTCTTGCCGGCCACAGCGATGTGAACCTTGTACGGTGCCGCGGCAACTGGCCACTTGAGGCCCTTTTCATCCAACTGCTGTTCCGCGAGGACAGCGACCAGGCGGGACACGCCAATGCCGTAGGACCCCATCGTCGGACGAGCACGCTTACCGTTGACATCGAGGATGTCGATTTCAAAGGCGTTGGTGTACTTGCGGCCCAACTGGAAAATGTGACCGATCTCGATTCCGCGCTCGATCTTTAGCGTGCCATGCCCCTCCGGAGCCGGGTCGCCGTCACGCACCTCTGCGACATCGCAAATACCATCAATCTGGAAGTCGCGACCAGCGACCACATCGACGATGTGCTTGCCTTCCTCGTTGGCTCCTGTAATCCAATTTGTGCCCTCCGCCACGCGGGGGTCAGCTAGGACCTTCACACCGCGATCGGCGAGCCCCTGCGGGCCGACGTAGCCCTTGATCAGGAAGTCATTGGCTGCGAAGTCCTTGTCCTCCAGCAAGCGCGCCTCACCCGGTTCAAATGCGACTTCAAGACGCTTTTCATCGACCTCACGGTCACCGGGAACCAGGATTGCGGTGAGCTGTTCCGGCAGGGCGTTGCCCTCCTTATCGACCTTCTTCGGGTCGACGGCGACGAGAACGCACTTCAAAGTATCGGCAGCAGTGACCTCGCGTCCGAGGTCCGCACCATTGGCCCAATCAACAAGTGCTGCGATTGTGGTGCAGTTCGGAGACTCGTAAACCTTCGCCTCCGGTTGTCCCTCAATCGGCTGCGGTTCAACTGCCGGAATCTTCACGGCTTCCACATTGGCGGCGTACTCACCGTCGGTGGAGACTACGAAGGAGTCTTCGCCACTTTCGCTAACAGCCAGGAACTCCTCGGAGGCCGAACCGCCCATAGCGCCGGAGGTGGCGTGGCAGATTTCGTACTTAATGCCCAGCCGGTCAAAAATTCGCTGGTAGGCACCGCGGTGCTGCTGATAAGAATTCTCCAGCCCCTCGTCGTCCATGTCGAAGGAATAAGAGTCCTTCATCACGAACTCGCGGCCACGCAGAATACCAGCGCGCGGGCGAGCCTCGTCGCGGTACTTGGTCTGAATCTGAAACAGCGTCGTCGGGAAATCCTTGTAGGAGCTGAAAAGATCCTTGACAGCCAGCGCGAACATCTCTTCGTGCGTCGGCCCCAGCAGGTAGTCCGCGCCCTTGCGATCCTTCAGACGGAACAGCTCGGGGCCGTATTCGGTCCACCGATTCGTCGCCTCGTACGGTTCACGCGGGAGCAGTGCAGGGAATGCCAGCTCCTGTGCGCCAATGCCTTCCATCTCCTCGCGCACAACCTTCTCTACGTTGCGCAGAACCTTCAAGCCCAGTGGCAGCCAGGAGTACACACCAGGGGCAGTTCGCCGGATGTAGCCGGCACGGACGAGCAGCTTGTGGCTAGGGACCTCGGCGTCAGCTGGATCCTCGCGCAGTGTGCGCAGGAACAGCTGGGACATTCGCGTAATCATGAATGCTGATTTTACCCGTCGATCATTCTTCGCAACATGCGGGGCATTACTATGGTGCCCATGCTCGTAGTCCTACCCCCCTCTGAAACCAAAGCCACTGGTGGCAGCCATCCCGCAGTAGACTTTTCCTCGCTGAGCTTCGGCTCCCTCAACCCCATCCGCGAGCGCATTGCAGCCGATCTCGTGGCGCTAAGTGCGAACAGGGAAGCCGCGATGGAAACACTGAAGCTGGGGCCACGGCTTGCTGACGAAGTCACAGCTAATGCCGCGCTCCTAGAGTCGCCGACCATGCCGGCTCTCGAGCGTTATACCGGGGTGCTCTACGACGCACTCTCCCCCAGCGATTTGCCGGAAACCGGCCGTGCTCGACTCGCCATCGGGTCAGCGCTCTTCGGTGTCATTGGCGGGGACGACCTCATCCCCCACTACCGTCTCTCTGGTACGGTCAAGCTCCCCTTCGCGGATCAGCCTGCCGACGCGGCTCCCACAATGAAGCGCCGTTGGGGTACCGCCATCACCGAGGCTCTCAATGATGTCGACTTCCTCATCGACCTTCGTTCCGGCACCTACGCCAATTTGGGCAAAGTCAAGAGCGCGACAACGATGACCGTGCTCACCGCCGAGGGCAAAATCGTCAGCCACTTCAACAAGCACTACAAGGGCCTATTTGCCCGCGCCATCGCCCTTTCCGACACGACACCGACCTCCCCCACAGAGGCCGTCGACATCGCACGCGCCGCAGGATACGACGTCTCGCTTGACGACGACACCCTCATCTTCCGCGTCCCGGAAAACTAAATGTCGTCGTTGTAGCGCTTTCGGCCTGCCACAATGGCGGCAATCAGAGCGATAATAGCGATGAAAATGCTGTCGTATCGCGATCCTTCTCCGCCGAGGAGAAGGAGTCGGAAGATGATCATGGTTCCGAGGTAGAACACCAGGAAGGTCGCAGCGCCCATCCAGATGGCGCTACGCAGCTGATCGTCGGCAAGCAGTCGGGTAACAAGCCCTGCCTTTTGCTGCTCTGGCTCACGCTTCCTCGACTTGTTGTTGCTCAACTTGTTGTTCTTACTCATCGCCCTCATCCAGACCGGCGACTTCACCGATGACGATAACCGCGGGCGGCTTGATTGCCTCTTCGACCATTTTCTCGCCAAGCTCGCCGAGTGTGCAGCGTAGCGACCTCTGATTCGGCAGCGTGCCGTCCTGGATGACCGCAGCCGGAGTCTTCGGGCTGCGGCCGGCCTTCATCAGAGCCTCGGCAATCTTTGGCCCGTTCTTAACTCCCATAATGATGGCAATAGTGCCGTGCATCCGGCCCAGCGCATCCCAATTGACCAGCGATTTCCTGTGCCCCGGTGGGACGTGACCGGACACAACAGTGAATTCATGGTTGACGCCACGCATAGTAACTGGGATGCCAATCGTCCCCGGTACCGCCAGTGCTGAAGTAATACCCGGCACAACGCGAACCGGTACCCCAGCCTTCTGCAGCTCCTGAAGCTCTTCAAAACCGCGGCCGAAGATGTACGGATCGCCACCCTTGAGCCGGACCACAAAGTAGCCCTCACGGGCACGATGAACTAGCAGTTCATTGATGCGCTCCTGAGCCATGGCGCGGCCGTAAGGAAGCTTGCCGGCATCAATAATCTCGACATCCGGCTCCAAGTCACCGAGCAGCGACAGTGGACCGAGGTGGTCTGCAACGACAACGTCGGCAAGCCGGAGCAAGCGACGCCCCTCAACGGTAATCAGACCGGGGTCGCCCGGGCCACCGCCTACGAGTGCGACCTGACCAGCGAGGTCCCCAGCGCGCGACGCGCGACGGCCGGTCAGCGCCACAGGAGTAAGCGGGCTGGAAGCCCCGGTTTCATCGTCGACGAGAATACCTCGGCGGTGTCCCTCTAGAGTCACCTCACGCAACAACGCCTCGTCACAGCAGACCATGAGAGCCTTGCCCCAGCTCATCGCCTCGGTAAAACCGGTGCGGGTCAAAGTAATACGGCCGTCTGCAGCCCAGGCCTCAATCGCAGTTGTTACTTCCCCACCTTCACACACAGTGACATCAGCGCCAGAGTCCAACAGCCGAGGAATCACGCGCTCTGCAGCCGTGGAACCGCCAATCACCAACACACCGTAGTCTTTGAGAAGCAAACTCATAGCTAACACTTTACCCGGCGCACGAAGCGACAAAGCGACTGACGTTCCCCGGCGCACCCGCCGGATGAACATGCAGGTAACCGGCATGAATCCGCCCAGACTCGGAAACGAAGCCGTCGCGAACTGTTTCGCCTTGATATCCACGCCAACCCCAGGCTGGTTGCCACCCGGCCGCAGCAGCGACACTTGCGGTGTCATCGGTTAGGGCTGTCTTGTGGAACTCGTGACCGCGCACGCGCGTTCCTACCGGGCACAGCACAGAATCAGTCAGCGCCACAGCCTCCCGGTACCCCAGCTTCAACCGTGCCATGTGCGCTCGCCCCGGGATGATGCCACACATACGGCGCCCACCGAGATCTTCAAGCAGCCAGAGCAGCCCCGCGCATTCGCCGTGGATCAGCGCACCATCGTCGGCAGCCTGACGTAGATCGCGGCGAATGTCATCACGAATAGATAGCGCGTCGGCATGCTCTTCTGGGAATCCACCGGGCACGATGTAGCCTTCGGCTTCCGGCAGTTCGTCAACCAATGGGTCGAAATCCACGACCTCGGCTCCAGCGGCCTGCAATAGCTCACGGTGCTCTGCATAGGTAAACGAGAACGCAGGACCCGCCGCGACCGCTACACGCACGCGGCGCTGAGTAGCCAGCGGTACAACGAACTGTGCGGGGTTCCATGGTTCAGCTGGATAGGGCTGCCGGGCAAGCTGGATAATCCGGTCTATGTCGATGTAGGTCTCCACCAAGTTGGCCATCGATTCAATGACCGCTTCTAGCTGCTCACCCTGCTCGACTGCAGTGACCAGCCCCAAATGCCTGCTGGGCACCTCAATATCAGTCACTCGCGGAATAGCGCCGAGCACCTCGACCCCCATGGTCTCCACAGAACGGGTAATGATGTCCGCATGCCGCGGGCTGCCCACCTGATTAATAATCACGCCACTGACACGGACGTCAGTGCGAAGCGTGGAGAAACCGTGGACAACAGCCGCCGCCGACTGCGACATATGCCGGGCATCAATCACCAACACCACCGGAAGTCCCAACAGTGAGGCAATCTCAGCCGTCGAGCCCTCCACCGATAGCGGGTCGTCACCAATGCGGCCGTCGAAAAGCCCCATAACCCCTTCGACCACCGCAATATCGCTGTCGGCAGCTCCATGTGCGTAGAGCGGCCCAATCATCTCAGGCGCGCACATAAAGGAATCCAGATTGCGGCCGGGACGACCAGCGGCTACCCCGTGATAGCCAGGATCAATATAGTCGGGTCCGACTTTGAAAGGTGCCACCGCGTGACGGCGCGACAGTGCACGCATCAGGCCCGTGGAGATTGTCGTCTTTCCCGTGCCTGATGCTGTCGCCGCGATGACAATTCCAGGCGCTACCACTCGATGCCCTTTTGTCCCTTACGTCCGACATCCATCGGGTGCTTAATCTTGGTCATCTCCGTCACCAGATCCGCGACCTCCACGAGCTTCGGATCCGCATCGCGGCCAGTCATCACCACATGCTGGCGGCCGGGACGGTTCCTCAATGTCTCCACCACATCGTCGACATCAATCCAACCCCACTTGATTGGGTAGGTGAACTCGTCGAGCACGTAGAAGTCGTGCACCTCATTTTCCAGGCGGCGTTTAATCTCCTGCCATCCCTCGGCAGCAGCTGCCGCATGGTCCTCCTCAGTGCCCTGCTTACGCGACCAAGACCAACCTTCGCCCATCTTGTGCCATTCGACCGGGCCGCCTTCCCCCGTGTCGTCGTGAAGCTCGCCCAACCGGCGCATGACAGCTTCCTCGCCAACCTTCCACTTTGCCGACTTTACAAACTGGAAGACACCGATATTCATCCCCTGATTCCACGCGCGCATCGCCATACCGAATGCCGCGGTGGACTTGCCCTTACCTGGGCCCGTATGCACCGCAGTAATCGGAATCATGCGACGCTGCCTGGTGGTCAGTCCATCGTTGGGAATTGATTTGGGGTCAAGCTTTCCTTGTGCCATGGTCTCGATGATAGGCATGGACCACGCCCGCCACGGCTTCGGCATTGAGTTCGGAGAGATTTATGCAGGTCGCACCCAATTCCACGCTGAGTTCCTGTGCCAGCCCCAGCCGCACGCGAGAGCGCTCACAGTCGATAACCACCGTCGCCGCCAACGCTTGACGACGGATCTTTGCGGCCACAGCCCTCGCCTGCTGCAGGCCATTTTTACCCGTTGCTCGGCCGTCGGAGAGCAAGACCATGATTGCGCGCCGTGTGGGCTCCCTATGGGCTTCCCGAACTACCACTTCGTGTGCCTTCAGCAATCCTTCGGCCAATGGAGTTCGGCCACCAGTGCGGACATCTGCGAGGCGACGTACTGCGGTGTCGATAGACTTCGTCGGCGGTAAAACTAATTCGGCGTTATTTCCGCGGAAAGTAATGACAGCGACTTTATCGCGGCTTTGGTAGGCATCACGCAGCAGCGCAGTGACCGCGCCGGTGACGGCTGCCAGACGGTCGCGTGCTGCCATGGAACCCGAGGTGTCCACGACAAAGACGACCAGATTGGACTCAGTTCCCTGTCGAATAGCGCCGTGAACGTCCTCCGGTTCCAGGGGAATCATGGAGTCGCCCATGCGGGCGCCACGATTGGCCGCCGCCAGCACTGTCGCCGGCACGTGGAGACCATGGCCTCCCCGCTCGGCACCAATGGTGCTGCCCCGCGGGCCAATGGCCTTGGAACGCCGACCGGAATCCCCTTGGCCGACACCGTCAACGCTGATTTTACGAACGGCGAAAGGGGGCGCCTTCAGCGGCGCGACCTCCCTTCGATCCCGAGGAATTCGACTGTTGTGGCTCCTGAGGTTCGGAGTTGGAGTCGAACTGGGAGACCTGCTCAGCATCGGGCTCTGGATCCGACTCCGGACTCGACTCTGGCTGATTCTGGTCATCTCGGAACTGCTCCTCTGCATCCTGCAGAGCATCGTCGAGCTGTTCCTGGTCCAGTCCTGGTTCATCAAAGGGGTCACGGCGACGACGGTGCGGCAGTGCCATTTCCGCAGCTACCTTAATGTCTTCCGCAGTGATCTCAATTGGATTGCCGGGTGCCGGCTGCGCCGACTCGTCCCCGGCTACTCGCCAGGCAGCGTGAGCGCGGGCGGTACGTGCAATGACGATGTCGGCACGCATCCCGTCCACATCAAAAGCAGCGCACACTGTGGCAATTTGACCAAGAATGTTGGGGGTCAATTCGACGTCGTCAAGCAGTGCGCGCGCGCGATCGATGCGAGCGTGTAGCGCATCGTCGTCGGCGGCGAACCGCGCGACAAAGCTCTCCGGGTCGGCGTCAAAGTCGAGGCGGCGGGCGACGATTTCCGCGCGGACAGCCGGATCCTTGGATGCGGTGACGTCGATGGCGAGACCAAAGCGGTCGAGAAGCTGGGGACGCAATTCGCCCTCTTCCGGGTTCATCGTGCCGACCAACACGAACCTGGAGGTTGCGGAGTGCGAGATACCATCGCGTTCAACAACCACGCGACCGGTGGCTGCGGCATCGAGCACGGAGTCAACGAGATGATCCGGCAGCAGGTTAATCTCGTCGACATAGAGAATGCCACCGTCAGCCGCGCTGAGTAGTCCCGGATTGAACTGTGCGTGTCCGGTAGTCAGGACGGTCTCCACATCGATGGAGCCTACGACTCGATCTTCCGTAGCGCCGAGTGGCAGGTTTACCAACGATCCGCTGAGAAATGGCGCCAACGCGCGGACCGTAGTGGTCTTGGCTGTGCCCTTCTCACCGCGGATGACGACACCACCAATCTCCGGGGATAGCGCGGTCAGAATCAACGCAAGCTGTAGTCGCTGCTGCCCGACGATCGCAGTAAAAGGAAAAGTGGGCTCTGTTTGTGCAGTGGTCGCTGACGTGATTTTTTCCATAAGCACAGTTCTACCCCACTGCAAGCGGATGGCTCACAGCGGGGTAGAACAATGTTGGCTTAATTGAACTCTCTGAAGCTCTTCAGTGAGTTACTAGCGCTCCAGCTTCAGGGTCTTCTGGGAAGCCTCCCAGACCTCCTTGAACAGAGCCGGGTCATCAGCCAGGTGCGTACCGTAGGACGGGACGAGCTCCTTCAGCTTCGGGGCCCACTTGCCCATGTGACGGCCGAAGCAGCGCTCAATCAGGCTAATCATCACAGCCGGAGCGATGGAAGCGCCCGGGGATGCACCCATCAGGCCGGCAATGGTGCCGTCCCACGAGTTGATGACCGCGGTACCGAACTCGAGGGTACCGAAGACCGGAGCCTTCATCGGCTTAATGACCTGGACGCGCTGACCAGCGACGATCAGCTCCCAGTCCTCTGGGCGAGCGTTCGGGACGTACTCACGCAGGGACTCAATACGTGCGTCGAAGTCCTTCAAAACCTCAGTAATCAGGTACTTGGTCAGCCCCATCTCCTGGACACCAACACCCATCATGGACGGCAGGTTGGCCGGACGCAGGGACTTAATCAGGTCCAGGTTGTTACCGTTCTTGAGGAACTTCATGTTCCAACCGGCGTACGGGCCAAAGAGCAGGCCGCGCTTGCCGTCGATAACACGGGTGTCCAGGTGCGGAACGGACATCGGCGGCGTGCCGACGGAAGCCTTACCGTAGACCTTGGCGTCATGCTTAGCAATGACTTCCTCGTTGGTGCAGCGCAGCCACTGGCCGGAGACCGGGAAGCCACCGAAACCGCGAATCTCGTTAATACGAGCCTTCTGCAGCAGCGGCAGTGCGTCACCGCCGGCACCGACGAATACGAAGTTGGCAACCAGGGTGCGAACGTCCTTGGTGTGCAGGTTCTTCACGGTGACGATCCACTTGGAACCGTCGCGCTTCAGACCGGTGACCTCGTGTCCGTAGCGAATCTCAGTACCCATATCGGACAGTGCGGCCAGGTACTGCTTGGTCAGTGCACCGAAGTTAACGTCCGTACCATTCGGGTTACGAATAGCGGAGACCGGCTTGGAGAAGTCACGACCCTCGGACATCAGCGGAAGGTACTCAGCGAAACGGTCCGGATCCTCAATGAGCTCCTGACCGTGGAACAGTGGCTCCTTCTCAAGTGCCTCATAGCGACGACGCATGAACGCCATCTGCTCCGGACCCTGAGCGAAGGTGGTGTGATCAACTGGGTTGATGAATTCCTTCGGGTCAGTCAGGGTGCCGTTTTCAATCAGTGAGGTCCACAGCTGGCGGGAAACCTGGAACTGCTCATTAATGAGCTTAGCCTTGGTGACATCGACCTTGCCGTTCTTCTCCGGCGTGTAGTTCAGCTCGCACAGAGCAGAGTGGCCGGTACCAGCGTTGTTCCACGGGGAGGAAGACTCCTTGGCGGGCTGATCGAGACGCTCGAACAGAACCTGTGACCAGGATGGCTCGAGCTCCTTGAGCAGCACACCCAGCGTCGCACTCATTACACCTGCACCGATGAGGACGACGTCTACCTCGTCGCCACTGGAAGCAGGAAGCTTGTTATCAGCCATTTTGCTGTCAACATCCTTACTAACTTGATTAGTGATTCAAACTAGCGCTCGCTCACATGCGCGCACACAACTAAAGACGCAAAAGAGAGCTACCGTCTCAGTCCATAATCTATTGTGGCACACATTCCCACTACCCCCGGTAATCGGCGCTAGGCTTGACCCTGTGACTACCGATATTCCCGATTTCGTTACCCCCACCTTTAACCCCGATAACCTAGGCGAAGACTACAGCCAACATGTCATCGAACTCGGCCAGGATCCCGACGGTGAGGGATCCGTACACGCGGTATTGGTCCGCTACTGCCCCGACTCGTCGGCAAGCGACTTCCAAAAACGTCCGGCGGTTCTATGGATTCACGGGATGTCGGACTATTTCTTCCAGAAGCACGTGGCGGAGCGGTACCACGCCGAAGGCTACGCCTTTTACGCTATTGACCTGCGTAAGTGCGGGCGCGCACACCAACCGGGGCAGACTTGGCATGGCTGCAGCGATCTAACGAATTACTTCGAGGATCTCAACAGGGCACTCGCAGTGTTAGACCACGCCGGTCATACAACTGTCACTGTTAATGCGCACTCCACTGGTGGTCTCATTGCCGTGCTCTGGCTCGATTGGTTACGAAGCACAGGCGGCCATTGCCCGCAAGCACCCAATATTTCCGTCACAGCTGCCGTCTTGAACTCACCGTGGCTGACTCTGCACGTTTCCCGGGCAAAGGCTCCCGTGTACTCGCTGGTGACTCGCGTTATGTCGCGGATTCGCCCTAACAGTCTCATTCCGGTGCAGTCTGCGGGCGGCTATGGCAAATCCATTAGCGCCGACCACCAGGGACGCTGGGAGTACAACCGCACTTTCAAGCCGCTGGCTGGCCATGACAAGAACTGGCGTTGGCTCAATGCCATCATCGTCGGCCAGCAACGTGTCAGCCGCGGTATCGATACCGGCGTGCCGACGCTCGTTCTCCACTCGGACAACTACCTTCTCGGTTCCGACTACACACCGGAACTCAGCCGCGTTGACTCTGTCCTCAACACTGAGCAAATTGCCGATGCCACTGCCCACTTGGGACCGCAGGCTCGCAACGTCGCGATTCCGGGTGCTCTCCACGACGTGTATCTCTCCGCACCCGAAGCACTAGACCGCGCTTTTAATGAGACATTCCAGTTCCTTGCCACAGTCAATCCAGGAGACAGCTCAAAATAGGAGCACAGAATAGGAACTCGGAATAAATCAGCATTCAGTACGGTTGAACCAAACTAGTTTGACCAGAATGCTAGGAGTGCTTGTGACCACTGAGAATTCGCCTGAGACTACCCCACGCCACTACGACGTCATCATTATCGGAACCGGGTCCGGCAATTCCATTCCAGCCCCGGCCTACGACAATGTCCGTATCGCTCTGGTGGAGGAAGGACGTTTCGGCGGTACTTGCCTCAACGTTGGGTGTATTCCCACCAAGATGTTCGTTCTGGCCGCTGATGCCGCCCGCAACATCCGCGAGGCCAGCCGCCTGGGCGTGCACGGCACCTTCGACTCCGTTGATCTCAAGCAAATCCAGGATCGCGTTTTTGCCCAGCGCGTCGACCAGATTGCCGACGGCGGCGAGGCATACCGCCGCGGGGACGAGACTCCCAATATCGATGTCTACGACCGCCACGCAACGTTCGTCGGCCCTCGCACTATTCGCACCGGCATCGGCGAGGAAACCGTCGACATCACAGCCGACAACATCATCATCGCTGCAGGCTCCCGCCCTCACGTTCCGGGCCTCATCGCAGACTCCGGGGTCGATTACTACACCAACGAGAACATCATGCGCGTCGACAAGCTTCCGCGCGAAATGATCGTCGTCGGCGGCGGCTACATCGCTAGCGAGTTCGCGCATGTCTTCGCATCCTTCGGCACGAAGGTGCACATGCTGGTGCGCTCCGATGTCATGCTGCGTGGCTCAGACGCCGCTATCTCCGAGCGCTTCCACGAGGTTGCCTCCCGCGACATTGACATCCGTATGAACACCTCCATCACTGAGCTCTCCCAGGAGGGCGAGATCGTCACGGTCACGCTTGACGACGGCACGGAGCTCGCAGCCGATGCCCTGCTCGTGGCAACCGGACGCATCCCCAACGGTGACCGTATGGACCTTGCAGCCGGTGGTGTGGCGATGCACGACGATGGTCGCATCAAGGTTGACCAGTACGGCCGCACCTCTGCCGAAGGTGTGTGGGCGCTGGGCGATGTCTCTAGCCCGTACCAGCTGAAGCATATTGCCAACCATGAGGCCAAGGTTGTCTTCCACAACGTGCTGAATCCGTCGGACCTGCGCGAATTTGACCACCGCTACATTCCGTCGGCAGTCTTCTCACATCCGCAGATTGGTCAGGTCGGTATGACCGAGGATGAAGCTCGCGCCTGGGCTGCGGAAAATGGCACGGACATTACCGTGAAGGTACAGAACTACGGCGATGTCGCCTACGGCTGGGCGCTGGAGGATCGCGATGGCTTTGCCAAGTTGATTGCGGACCGCGCCACCGGCCGCCTGCTGGGTGCGCACTTCATCGGCGAGCAGGCTGCCACTCTAGTGCAGCAGTGCATCCAGATGATGAGCTTCGAAATGGATGTGCGCGAAGTTGTCAAGGGCCAGCACTGGATTCACCCAGCACTGCCAGAGCTGATTGAAAACGCAATCCTGGGCCTGGAGTTCGATAACTAGCCCAGCTGTTCAATACCTGTGGCCTGGGCCAATGCGGGCCCAGCCAGGTACTCCTCGACTGCATCGGCCAACAGGTCGATCTGCCGCAGCCGTTCTTCGGCAAACGAAGTATTAGAGCTGACCTCAAAGCCGTCTCGACCGACGGCAACTGCGACTTCGCTCAGCAACTGACGGCGCGCCTGATCATTTTCCAGGTAGCCGTGGCGGTGCGTACCCATCACCATGCCACGCCGCGCCCCTTCTTCAGGCTCAGTGATAAAGGGCGCCTCGCTGCTTCGCACAACCTGTCCATTGTGGACTTCGTAAGAGCCATCCGGGTGGCTCACCAGCGTCTTCGTCCCCGCGAATTCAATGTCGGTATCGAACACTCCAAGCCCGTTCACTGTCCCGGCTACCGACTCCACCGAGTCAGTGATGGTGGTGCAGAGCATTTGGAACCCACCGCAGATGCCAATCAGCGGCAACCCCCGGGCAGCTCGGTTCTCCAGCACGTCGTCAAGCCCACGCTCGCGCAACCACTTGAGATCGGCGACCGTCGACTTCGTCCCGGGCAACACGACCAGGTCGGCGCGAGCAACGACCGACGGATCGACCGTCCACTGCACGTGTACCCCTGGTTCACAGGCAAGCGCTTCGATATCGGTGGCGTTGGACACGCGCGGCAAGCGAATGGCGGCCACGGACAACGTTTCCGTACCCAGCGGTGCGTTCGCCGGCCCTACCGACGCACCAGCGACTGTACCGAGCGAATCCTCCGCATCGATCCACAGCCCCGGAATAAAAGGCACTACGCCGAGTACGGGCACGCCGGTGTGCTCGCGCACCACGTCCAATCCCGGTGTCAACAGCGAAACATCGCCCCGGAACTTGTTGACGATAAAACCGGTAATCCGCGCGCGGTCTTCGCGGCTCAAAATTGCATGCGTGCCGACGAAATGTGCAAGCACCCCACCGCGGTCAATGTCACCGGCGACCACAACCGGCAGATCAGCGAGCTCTGCCAACCCCATGTTGGCGATGTCTGACTCTCGCAGATTGACCTCGGCAGGACTACCAGCGCCTTCACACAGGACGACATCGAACTGCCCCCGCAACTCTTCCAATGTCTCCGCAACTACTCCGCGCAGCGCTTTTCTCCGCGACCGGTACGTCAGAGCGCTCACATGCCCATCGGCTTTGCCCTTGACCACCACCTGACTGGTGTGGTCCGAGCCCGGCTTGAGAAGCACCGGGTTAAAGGAGACATCCGGCTCCAGCCCACAGGCCAACGCCTGTAGAGCCTGCGCGCGCCCAATCTCGCCGCCGTCGAGCGTGACAGCGCAATTGTTGGACATGTTCTGCGCCTTGAAGGGCGCGACCTTCACGCCGCGGCGCGCGAGTAGCCGACACATGCCGGCGACCAGAACCGACTTACCGGCATCTGAGGTGCAGCCGGCAATCAGAGCTGCAGGGGCCTGCACGGTTTAGGCCTCGGGCTTCCAACCAGTCTGGAACTGGCCTGGCACGTTCTGCTCATCCGGCAGAGTGAGGATTTCATAGCCGTCGGAGGTCACCAGCACCGTGTGCTCGAACTGAGCTGTGAACTTGAAGTCATCATTCTGCACAGTCCAGCCATTCTCCCAGATGTGGTACGGCAGCTCACCGAGGTTAATCATCGGCTCGACAGTCAAAGTCATGCCCGGCTCGAAAATCGTGTCCTGGCTCGGCTCATCGTAGTGCAGGACAATCAAACCATTGTGGAACGTGGTACCGACACCGTGACCGGTGAAGTCCCGAACGGTGTTGTATCCAAAACGCTTAGCGTAAGACTCGATTACGCGGCCGATGACATTAATCTCACGGCCCGGCTTGATGACCTTAATGCCGCGCATGGTGGCGTTGTAAGTGCGCTCCACTAGCTGGAGGTGCTCCTCCGAGACATTGCCCGCGAGGAAAGTCGCGTTGGTGTCGCCGTGGACACCGTTCTTGTATCCGGTGACGTCGACATTGACGATATCGCCGTCTTCAATAACCTGAGTATCCGGAATACCGTGGCAGACAATCTCATTAAGAGACACACAGCACGACTTCTCAAAACCGCGGTACCCCAGCGTGGACGGGTAGGTGTCGTGATCCAACAGGTACTCGTGCACCACCCGGTCAATCTCATCCGTGGTCACGCCCGGAGCTACGGCCTTGCCGGCCTCCACCAACGCGTTGGCAGCAATGCGAGAGACCTCTCGCATATTTTCAATATCTTCCGGAGTCTGTACCAGCGGCTCGCCGACGCCTTCCTGAACCTCGTCCTTCCAGGCGTACTCCGGCCGTTCAATATGTGCCGGAACAGTGCGAATTGGCGTGGACTTTTGCTGAGTAAGTGGAGAACGCTGAGTCATGGAACATACTCTACCCCTACCCCCGGATTAGCCTTTCGGCCTGTGCCGGTTTCGAAGCCAGAAATGCTCTAGCCCTCGTCTCCTGAACCTTCATCCATATTGGCGAAGAAGGCATCGGTAATCGCCACCGCATGTTCGGATCCACCACCACCGACGATGAGCGTGGCGAAGGCCAAGTCATCTCGATAGCCAGTGAACCAAGCGTGCGAGCCGCCTCCATACTCGGCCTCACCGGTCTTGGCGTAGACCTCACCGCGTCCGGCAATGGCCGAACCGGTACCGGAGGTCACCACCGCCCGCATGAGTGAGCGAATCTCATTCAAAACCTCAGGTGGAAGTGGCTTCGATGTCTGCGACTGCCACGTTCCCGCGCTTGGCACGAGTGACGGCGTCGGAGTGCGCCCGGCCGCCACCGTCGCGGAAACCAGTGCCATGCCAAACGGGCTGGCCAAGTCATTGCCCTGTCCATAGCCCGCATCGATACGCTCGACTTCATCACTGCCGTCAGAAACGCTGCCGGTAATAGTGTCGAGGCCCGCGATGTGATAGTTGATGCCGATGCCGAAGTTCTTGGACTCCTCCTTGAACTGCCCTGGTTCCAATTTGTGAGAGATGTTGCCGAACGTGGTGTTGCAAGACCGCGCGAACGCATCGCTCAGCGAGGTATCCCCGACGCCACTTCCGTTGTAGTTGGTAACAATTCGCGGCCCGATCTCCATCGAACCTGGGCACGGCACAGTCGATCCCGCATTTAGCCCCTCGTGCTGCACACCTGCAGCAGCAGTGACAATCTTGTACGTCGATCCCGGCGGGAACTGTCCCATCAGCGCAAGGTCGCCGTCCTTATCCGCTTCCGCCGTCTGGGCTACCGCCAGAATCTTGCCCGTAGACGGCTGCACAGCCACCAGCATTGCCTTCGCATCTTGCCGCGTATCGACTGCCTTCTGCGCTGCGTCCTGCACCTTTTTACTAATCGATGCCTGCACCGCCGGGGCTACATCCGGAGACACCTCATAGAGCGTGCCGACGACTGCTCCGCCCTCGTTGGCCGCCACGATATTCCAGCCATCGGCACCGTGATCACCAGTGTCCACTAGCCTTTCCACACGGCTCATCAAATCAGGCGCAAACCCCGGGTCGGGTCGCACCATCGCTGCTTCATCGTTAACAGAAATTCCGTCAATGTCCGCGAGCTCATCCTTGACTCGCTGCGGCGTGGATGCCGGCAGCACAATCAGCGAAAAGTTACCCTTCCCACCAGCTGCCTGCTCCCCCACTGCTCGGGCGTCGAGCTTCGGACCATCTTCCGGCATTTCATTATTGATGACCGTCGCCGCCCGGTTAATCGACGACTGCACATTCTCCGCCCCATCACGGTTGAGAATTACCCGGTGCACAGTCCCTGGCTCGAGCAGGGCCGCACCGTCCGAACCAACCACAGACGGACGTGGAGCTGCGATAGTGCGCAATTCTGGGTGCTGATTACGCCCCAGCTGTGGATGCAGGGATGCTGGCGACCAGCGCAGTGCCCAATCACGCTGCCCCGACTCGGTCTTGGTCAGCGTGAAAGTGGTGTCATATCCCCAGCGTCGCTGATGCGGCAGCTGCCAATTCATGGTGACTTCGGCCGAGGACTGATTCGAACTGGAATCGATACCCGCAATTTCATACTCAAGCCCCTCCGGCTGGAGGCCGGCAGTGGCCGCCTTCAGATCTCCTTCAGCGGAATCCGGATGATCGGTCAGCGCCGCCGCCTTAGCGACATCCCCTCCCGCCAGCGCCCCCAGGAATTCCTCAAGCACCTCGCGCCCGGTGTCAGGCCGCGGCGTACACGCGGCGGATGACAACACCAGACCCGTGATTGCCACAGCCGAGATACTGCGAAGCAGGGGCTTGCGGCGCGAAGTTTGTTCCATGTGGGCTGACGTTAGCACCGCTTTGCTTTACGACGACGCTGGCGCGCCGCAACCTGCTATCAGCGGTTCAGCACAATTGGATTGACCACGTCAGCAGCCATAACCAGAACGCCGAAGACCAGCAAGACTGCGGTAAAGGCCATAGTAATTGGCATGAGTTTGGTGTAATCGGCAGGCCCAAGCGCAGGCTTACCGAACGGCTTGCGAATCAGGTCGCGGATGCGCTCATAAATAACCACGGCGATGTGGCCACCGTCGAGTGGCGGCAACGGCACGAGGTTGAACACGGCCAGGAAATAATTGAGGTTGGCCAGCAACAGGAAGAATGAAGGCCACTGGTTCATCTCCACCAATTCACCACCGGCACGCGACGCGCCGACCACACTCATTGGGCTGGCCGGGTCACGCTGAGCACCAAAGATAGAGGCGACCACGCCGGGAACCTTCTCCGGGATGGAGAGCAGCCCGTTCCAAACCGCCCCGAAAAGGCTGCCTGTGAAGCTGGCCGCACCGCCGATGGCAGTCACTGCGTTGTACTCGTGAAGGATGGTCTCTGGTCGCTGGAAGGCGATACCAATTGCTGGCTGGTCGATGTCCTGCCCGTCGTTAGTCTTGCGCTTGACGACTTCCGGGGTGACCGTGACCGTCTGGGTGCTGCCATTGCGGTCGATGGTCATTTTGATGTCGCCACCTGCAGAGCTACCGATGAGAGACACAGCCTCGGGGTAGGACGTGATCTTGGTGCCATTGATCTTCTCAATCACATCTCCGGCACGTAGCCCTGCGCGCTCTGCAGGACCGGAACCAGTGCAGGGCTCCAGCGTGCCGTCGGCACGCTGTGCCGGCGAGACGCACTGCACCGCCTGAATGCGTGGCGCCATTTCCTTACCCATGTTGGGCAAACCCCACGTCACGGCAATGAAGTAAAGAATGATGAATCCAACGATGAGGTTCATTGCCACCCCACCGAGCATCACGATAATGCGCTGCCACCACGGCTTCTTGTACATGGCGTAGGGTTCTTCGGCAGGAGCGATGGGATCCATTGCCGTCATGCCTGCGATGTCGCAGAATCCGCCAAAGGGAATTGCCTTTACTCCATACTCGGTGTCATGCCCACCTGCCGCAGCGTGATGCCGCTTGAAGGAAAACAGCGTTGGGCCGAAGCCAATGAAGTATCGACGCACTCGCATTCCACACAGGCGAGCTGCGGTGAGATGGCCCCATTCGTGAAGGGCGATTGTCACCGCGATGCCGATTGCGAAGAGTAAAACTCCAAGAAGAAATGTCACGAGTGCTCACCCTACCCCCACTTTGGGCAAACGAGCACACCGGCGAACAGTTTCCGGCCGGGCTAAGTCCCAATTTCAGCAAGTTCTAAGGTATCCTTACACCCGATACTCAAGATTGTCTGAAAATGCGCTCAGTCGCTTTCAGCAAAACCGCAGATAGACTGAAGTGCATATAGAGTGCAATTCGCCGAAAGTGTTAACAGGAGGACTTTCAAGTGAGCAACCACGAGCCAAAGGAAGAAATTTACCGCGGCGTCAGCACCCTCGACGAGCCGTCGGCGAAGTGGGGCTGGCACGGCATTAGCAAGAGCGCTATGCAGAAGGCCGGCTGGATTTCCGTAATCTTCCTGCTGGGCATGACCATTGGTAACCACAAGGGCAACGTCGAGAACTGGTGGCTGGTCGTCATCGCCGCCCTGATTGCTATTGGCCTGCTGTTGCAGTTGTTCGCCCCGCAGGGTTCTCAGGTTCGCACCGTTACCGGTCACAACAAGCCGGAAGGCCACATTGAGCCGGAGTGGGCACGCGACCAGGTAAACGGCACTGGCGTCTACGCTAACCTGACCGACTCTCAGCTGCGCTCCTGGAACCGCCTGCCGGAAGGCCAGAACCAGTAGAGTTAGCCACTTTTGCTGAAAGTCTGGCCTAACAGCTCTATAGCAACAGCTCTATAGCGCTACAGCGCACAAAAAGATCCGCACCGAATTCGGTGCGGATTTTTTGCTACTTGTCGGCTAAACCTCTTCGGCCGCCAGCTGACCACACGCTGCCGCAATCTCGTTGCCACGGGTATCGCGGACCGTGCACGGTACCCCCTGCGCCTGTACGCGGCGGACGAACTCCTCCTGCTGCTTCTTCGGAGAGGCATCCCACTTCGAACCCGGAGTTGGGTTGAGCGGAATGAGGTTGACGTGGACACGTGAGCCCAGAGCATTATGGAGCTTCTTACCCAACAGGTCTGCACGCCAATCCTGGTCGTTAATATCGCGAATCAAAGCGTACTCAATAGATACGCGACGGCCTGTCTTGTCTGCGTAGTAGCGAGCTGCATCAAGTACCTCGGCCACTGTAAAGCGATTGTTGATTGGTACCAGCTCGTCGCGAAGCTCGTCATCCGGAGTGTGCAGAGACACCGCGAGGGTGACTGACAGGTCCTCGTCGGCAAGCCGTCGGATGTTCGGCGCGAAACCGACCGTAGAGACGGTGACATTGCGCATCGAGATGCCGAATCCCTCCGGCGACGGCCGCGTGATGCGATGGACGGCGGCGAGAACGCGATTGTAGTTCGCGAGCGGCTCACCCATGCCCATGAATACGATGTTGGTCAGACGACCGCCCTCAGCTGCCATCGTGGCAGCGGCCTCACGAACCTGGTCGACAATCTCCGCGGTGGAGAGATTACGCTGCAGACCGCCTTGACCCGTCGCACAGAATGGGCATGCCATACCGCAGCCCGCCTGCGAGGAAATACAGAGGGTCGCACGCCCCGGGTACTTCATCAGCACGGATTCCAGCAGCGTACCGTCACCTGCACGCCACAGAGTCTTACGCGTTTCGCCGTCGTCACAGGTGATGTGCCGCACGGGGGTCAACAGAGGTGGGAAGAGACTGTCTTTGACCTTTTGACGGTCTGCTTCCGGCAGATCAGTCATCGTCATAGGGTCAGCCTCAAGCCGACCGTAATAGTGCCGGGCAATCTGATCGGCGCGGAAGGCCGGCAGGCCCAGTTCCTTGACCGCAGCCTTCCGTTCCTCAACATCGAGGTCCGCAAAATGGGTCGCGGGCATGCCGCGACGTGGAGCTTTAAGAACGATTGGAAGTGAAGATGCCATGATGGCACCCATTTTCGCATGTAATGACGGTTTTGGCCTAATGAGCGACTAGGCAGCCGCAACTAAGTGGACCTTTACAAGTGGTACATACCTGCCAAAACGTGTTGAATGATAGGTATGACTAACGCTAATCAGCCGAATAACGACAGTCCGCTTTTCGACGATACTCCGTCGTACTCTCCAAATGATTCAGTGGCTCCTGCACCAGAGCAGGACAACCTTCCAGAGCCAGTCGTTGACGCGCCCGCAGAGAAGGACTCCGCACCGGAGCCAGCGCCCGCTCCTGGCCGGCGCAAGGTGAAAAAGACTACCGCGGGCTCGATGTGGGTTGGCCTGGTCATCAGTGCAGTTTTGCTGATCGTATTGCTTGTATTCATTCTGCAGAATCAGCAGGAGACCACACTAAACCTGTTCGGCTGGGCCTGGAACTTCCCGGTCGGTGTCGGAATGCTGTTCGCTGCTATCCTCGGCGCCCTCATCACTGCGCTAATCGGTGGCTGGCGAATGTTTGATCTGCGCCGCCAGATTCGTAAGGGCGACAACTAAAGCCCGACTGAACCAGCCAAATTAAACCAGGCTGAAAAGCTGCAATATCAGCCACGTCATCGCGGCTGATGGCAGCATGCCATCCAGGCGGTCCATCAGACCGCCGTGGCCCGGCAATATCGAGGACATATCCTTAATCCCCAGATCGCGTTTGAACTGGGACTCCATCAGGTCACCAAGCGTGGCGGAGATAACCAAGGCAATGCCCAGCACGATGCCCTGCCACCACGGCGCGTGCAACATAAAGATTGCACAGAGCGCTCCAGTAATGGTGGCGAGTACGAGAGAGCCGCCGAATCCTTCCCAGGATTTTTTAGGGCTTACCTTCGGGGCCATCGGATGCTTTCCGAACATGACACCGGCGGCATAGCCTCCGACGTCATTGGAAATCACCCCGATCATGAAGGTCACAATGACCAGACGTGGGTCGACTCCCCAGGGATTGTCCATGTGCACCAGCTGCACAGCTAGCGCCGCAAAGAACGGAATCCACATCACCACGAAAACTCCGACTGCGACATCCCGCAGCCAGTTCCGTGGTGCTTCAGCCATCCCGTGCAAAAACAGACGGGTGACTAGTAAAAGCATCAGGGTAACAGTCAGGCCCATGACCAGACCGTCAATCCCCCAGTAGGCGGACAGCCACACCATCAGCTGTCCGCCGAGAATCAGAACCGGGCGAGGGACCTGCCAATCGGACTCGCGGAGCCGCTCGCAGACCTCCCAGGTTGCAAGGCCAACCGCCGCGGCGACCAGAACGGTCCAGGCGAGCGCCCCCAGCAGTAAGCCGATGATGACGACTGCACCAAGTGCTACGCCCACCGTAATTGCAACCGGCAGGTTCCGACCTGCCGAGTTACGCGGCTTAATAAGCCGTAGCTCGTCTAGAACACGTTCCTTATTGGACGCTGGCTTCGACGTTGGCATTGGCGCCTCAAATCCCCTCTCCCGGTTGAATATGAAGGCCTAAACCTCCATCAGTTCCGCTTCCTTGCGCTCAACCAAGGAGTCCACCTGCTCGACGTAGTTCTTGGTGACCTGGTCCAGCTCCTTTTCGCCTGCCTGCACCTCGTCCTCGCCAGCGTCGCCGTCCTTCTGAATCTTCTTCAGAGTTTCCATGCCCTTACGACGGACATTGCGAATCGCAATCTTGGCGTCTTCACCCTTCGAACGTGCGACCTTGACCATCTCACGACGGCGCTCCTCGGTCAGCTGCGGGATAGTTACGCGCAGAACCTGGCCATCATTAGTCGGGTTCACGCCCAGGTCGGAGTTGCGAATCGCGTTTTCGATGTCGCCCATAACGCTCAGCTCATACGGCTTAATTAGCAGCATGCGCGGCTCCGGAACCGAAATGGTAGCCATCTGGGTAATCGGAGTCGGAACACCGTAGTACTCCGCAATAACGCCATTGAACATCGCCGGGTTCGCACGACCAGTGCGAATGTGCGTCAGCTCCTCGCGGCAGTGCTCTACGGAGCTACCGTACTTTTCTTCACAGTCAAGCAGGACTTCATCAATCATTGTGCTTTTAACCTCGGGTTTCTACTCGGGTTCTAGATAGTTCTAGAGCGCTCTGTGGAAAGAACGTATTACGAACAAATTTATCAGCTGTGGACGAGAGTACCGATTTGCTCACCGGCTACCGCGCGCGCAATGTTTCCGTCGGTAAGCAGATTAAACACGAGAATCGGCATGTTGTTGTCCATGCACAGGGAGAAGGCGGTGGCATCAGCAACGCGCAGGTCCCGTTCCAGAACCTCACGGTGGGTGATGTCATCGAACAGCTCTGCGTCCGGCACCTCACGTGGGTCGGCCGAGTAGACACCGTCAACGGCCTTGGCCATCAGCAGCACCTCGCAGCCGATCTCCAGGGCGCGCTGGGCGGCAGTGGTGTCGGTGGAGAAGTACGGCATACCCATACCTGCACCGAAGATGACCACGCGGCCCTTCTCCAGGTGGCGCTTAGCACGCAGCGGCAGGTACGGCTCTGAGACCTGTGCCATGTTGATAGCAGTCTGCACACGGCAGTCCACGCCCTCCTGCTCGAGGAAGTCCTGCAGAGCCAGGCAGTTCATAACCGTGCCCAGCATGCCCATGTAGTCAGAGCGTGCGCGGTCCATGCCGCGCTGCTGAAGCTGTGCGCCACGGAAGAAGTTACCGCCGCCGATGACGACACAGACCTCGACGCCCTTTCGGGAAACTTCCGCAATCTGTCGGGCAACGTTTTGCACCACGTCCGGGTCAACGCCAACCTTGCCGCCACCGAACATCTCACCACCGAGCTTGAGCATCACACGCTTGAAGCCATTGCGCTCGACAGATTCTGCCATGACCATGCACCTTTCTCACACCGTTTAAAAAGTCGCAGACGAGTCTACCCGGTCACGACAGCAAGGCACACTTGACGCTCCGCATTATCGGCTGCAGGACAGCAAAATGCCCCGCCCGGGTTCCCGAGCGGGGCATTTAAACTAGCTCACAGCTAGAGGCTTATGCACAAATTACAGCGAATTAGTGCTGGCCAACCTCGAAGCGAACGAAACCGGTCAGGGTAACGCCAGCCTCTTCCATGAGCTGCTTAACGGTCTTCTTGCTGTCGGCGACAGACGGCTGCTCCAGCAGAACAACGTCCTTGTAGAAGCCGTTCAGACGACCCTCGACGATCTTGGCGATAGCCTGCTCCGGCTTGCCCTCTTCGCGGGTGATCTTCTCGTAGACAGCGCGCTCTGCCTCGACGCGGTCGGCCGGGACATCCTCGCGGGACAGGTACTGAGCCTTCAGAGCGGCAACCTGCATAGCTGCTGCGTGAGCAGTCTCTGCAGCACCCTCGCCCTCACCGGTGTAAGCAACCAGAACACCGACAGCTGCCGGCAGGTCTGCTGCACGGCGGTGCAGGTAGACAGCGATGTTGTCGCCCTCGAGAGTAGCGGCGCGACGCAGCTCCAGCTTCTCACCGATCTTTGCGGAGAGCTCCTGGGTAGCGTCAGCTGCGGTCTGACCGTCGAGGTCAGCTGCTGCGAGCTCTTCCGGGGAGTTTGCCTTGACTGCTGCGGCAGCGTCGGCGACCTTGTTGGCGAAGTCGATGAACTCCTGGTTCTTGGCAACGAAGTCGGTCTCGGAGTTGACCTCGACCATGGTGTTACCAGAAACAGCGATCAGGCCCTCGGCGGCGGTGCGCTCTGCACGCTTGCCGACGTCCTTTGCGCCCTTAATACGCAGGATCTCGACAGCCTTGTCGAAATCGCCGTCGGTCTCGACGAGTGCGTCCTTACAAGCCTTCATGCCGGAGCCGGTCAGCTCACGGAGCTTCTTGACGTCAGCAGCAGTGAAATTCGCCATGCTGGGCGTTCCTCCTTGTGGTGGTTAGAACTTGTGGTGGTTAGAAAGTTCAGCTTTACTCAGCGGATGCCGTCTCAGTTGCAGTGGAGCCCTCGGCGTCCATCTCTGCAGCCTGGTCGGTGTTCTCAGCGGCGGACTCGATCGGAGCGTCGCCTGCTGCCTCGCGAGCAGCGTTGGCCTCGCGCTCAGCGCGAGCCTTGCGGCCCTCTTCAACAGCGGTGGAGATGATGCGGGTCAGCACGGAAGCAGCGCGGATTGCGTCGTCGTTGCCCGGGATCGGGAAGTCAACGTCATCCGGGTCGCAGTTGGTGTCCAGGATGGCAACAACCGGAATGCCCAGCTTCTTAGCCTCGGCGACAGCGATGTGCTCCTTGTTGGTGTCAACAATCCACAGTGCGGACGGAACCTTGGACATGTCGCGAATGCCGCCCAGGGTGCGCTCCAGCTTGGTGCGCTCACGGGTCAGCATCAGGATTTCCTTCTTGCCGCGACCCTCGTAGCCGTTCTCAGCAGCGTCCATTGCCTGAAGCTCCTTCAGGCGAGCCAGGCGCTTGGAAACGGTGGCGAAGTTGGTCAGCATACCGCCGAGCCAGCGGTGGTTGACGTATGGCATGTCAACGCGCTCTGCCTCGTTCTGAACGGCTTCCTGAGCCTGCTTCTTGGTACCGACGAACAGGATGTTGCCACCGTGAGCGACAGTCTCCTTGACGAACTCGAAAGCCTCGTCGATGTAGGTCAGGGTCTGCTGCAGGTCAATGATGTAGATGCCATTGCGCTCGGTGAAGATGAAACGCTTCATCTTCGGGTTCCAACGACGGGTCTGGTGACCGAAGTGGACACCTGCATCGAGCAGTTCTCGCATGGATACAACAGCCATGTCATATTCAGGGAAGATCCTCGCGTCCAGCCTGACTAGGGCTGCGGCTGCTTCCCTTCCTTTCTTATCCGATATAGGTGGTTACAGTTCACGCACAGGCTTTCCCTGTGCCCTAGCGCTCCCCCGCTGCCTCACACCCGACAGATATTCTTGCCGAGCACCCGTGAACCAGCCGGAATGGGTCGCGCGCGTAGTCTTTGTGCTAATGACCGCCCGATTAAGGCAGACACCGCGAGCGTCATCTTATCTGATACATCGCGCAGGTCGCAATATCTGACACGCCCTGCTATCCACAGGACAAAAAGTCATCCACAGCTAGAACCGTTTGCAATGCACTGCCGCTTGTCGACGGGTGTAGCGTCCGCCACACTATCGCGCATGACAACCAAGCAGAGTTTCAGGCGCTCGCTAATGCGTACATTAGCGCTATTCGTGCTCGCTGTCGCGCTAACAACACCCCCAAGCCCACCTGCAGCTACCGGCGAGCCGATATCCGCCATTGCGCATACCTTCCCTGTGCACGGCAAAATACTACGCGACTACGCCCCACCGGAAAAACGCTGGCAGCCTGGACATCGCGGAGTAGACCTGAACGCCTCCCCGGGCCAGCCAATCCGCGCCTCAGCTCCCGGTGTGGTGCATTTCGCCGGTGCGATCGCCGGAATGACTTCCGTGTCAATCATGCACGCCGATGGCATCCGCACAACCTATCAGCCCATAGATACCGCGTTAGCAAAGGGAGACCACGTGGTCGCTGGCCAGGTGATTGGCCATCTTGTGGTCAACGCCAAACATCCCGAACCGGGCCTGCATTGGGGCGCACTGCGCGGCAAGGACTATCTCAATCCACTTGATTTGATACAGCGGAGGCCAATCGTGCTCAAACCCGTGCGCAATTAAACAACCCTGCGCGATTAAGCGCGCGGATGTGCCCGCTTGTGTACTTCACGGAGGCGGTCCGCTGAGACGTGGGTATAAATCTGCGTGGTCGCCAGACTCGAATGACCGAGCATCTCCTGCACCACACGCAAGTCAGCGCCACCTTCCACCATGGCCGTGGCCGCAGAATGTCGGAGAGCATGCGGTGAAACATCAGCCCATTTATGAATAACTCGGCGCGCCTGACGAGGATTCAATCTACCTCCACGCACACCGAGAAAAAGCGCATGTTCGGCCTGTGCGGAAGCATGAAAGCTTCCACGCACCTGGAGCCAGCCTTTGAGTGCCGCCTCCGCTGGTGCACCGAAGGGCACGATGCGCTGCTTGTTCCCCTTACCCACTACCGAGATGATGTGGCGGGAAAAGTCCACATCAGAGACGTCGGCCTTGCACAGCTCCTCTACACGCATCCCAGTGGCATACAACAGTTCCACAATGGCCAAGTCGCGAGCCGCAACTGCACTGTCCTCGGAGGAGACTTTCTCGATTGCCTCCTCAACCCTCTCCGGCGAGAGTACTTCCGGAAGATGCTGATGTTTCTTCGGCGTTGACAGCCGCAGCGACGGATCAGCATCGAGAATTTGCCGAGCTACGAGCCAACTACAGAACTGGCGAATGGACGTCGTTAAGCGAGCCAGCGATGACCGCGCAGCACCCTCCGCATGCTTCGCGCCGAGGTGCGCACGGATGACAGGGGTGGAGAGTTCACTGATGTGGTCCAGGCCGGCGAGGAGGGAGATGAGATCGGCTCGATAGGCACGGACGGTTGCGTCAGAGAGTCTGCGGGAATAATTCAGCTCATCGAGAAAATCCATGAGCACGGCCTCAATATTGGCGGATAACCCGAGATCCAGCTCAGTCCTGTCATCGTTATCGGTTGCGCGCTTCACGGTTCTGACCTTAGTAGATGGACACCGCGAGACCTCACCAGACAGCGGAAAAGGCAGTGACTCCGACTTTCGCCAGAGCCACTGCCCTATTGCCTCACCCATGTCACAAGCCCGTTTCCGTAACAGTTACTTAGGCTTGCCTTGCCTATATTACTGAGCGTACAGAGAATTGCAATACCTAATTCAAGATTTTTTCGAGATTCTCTACAGAAGGCTTTATTAGCGCCTCACTAACGCTTCTGTTCCTGGCGCAACCACCCACCCTCCACCCGACTGGTCAGCCCCTGTCCCTGCAGCTCCAGCAGCAAATGTGTCGTAAGCGCCACGGCCAATCCCGCCTGCGCTGCGACTTCTCCCACCGGCGTTGGCTCCGCAGAATTCAGAGAGTCGTAGACAGCGAGCTCGTTTCGAGAAAGCTTCTGCACCGCCGACTTTTCCCACAACAATTCAAGCTGAGCATCCTCATTCACTGTGCCAACTGACCGATACAGCGACCGCACATTATCGGCACTACACACCAGGACAGCCTCGCCACTGCGGATTAGGTCATGACAGCCAGAGGTAGTTTGCAGCGTCACCGGTCCCGGCACTGCTCCCAAGGGCTTGTTTAGCCTCACTGCCCAGTGCGCTGTGTTGCGCGCCCCTGAACGCCAGCCCGCCTCGACGATTGTGGTTGCTCGCGATAGGGCCGCTACCAGACGATTCCTAGTCAAAAACCGATGCCGCGCAGGTCGCACCCCCAGTGGATACTCCGTAATCAGCGCACCCCGCTCTGCAATCCCGTCGAAGAGTTCTGCATGCGCCCGCGGATAGTCAACCCCTACACCACCGGCTCCGACCACAACCGTAGTGCCGCCAGCGTCGAGCGCAGCTCGATGCGCCGCGGCATCAATACCCAACGCACCACCACTGATGACACTAACCCCCGCATTCGCGAACTGCCCCGCGAATTGGGCCGCCACCTGTGTCCCGTAGCTGCTGGCCATCCGCGTTCCGACAATCGCCACCGCTTCACTGACCACGTCCCGCAAGTCACGGCCACGCACCCACAGCGCAAGTGGTGGTGCATCGGCGCGGTCACGGACTTCGAGCGTCGTAAAGCAGGACAGCAGCTCCCCCGGCCACTCTGGGTGCCCCGGATAAATAAGACGCCACCCCATCGCTGCCGCCAGCTCCAAATCGTGGCCGCTCTGGTCAACGTCGGCCCGTGCCTGCGTCGTATTGAGCAGACCTTCCGGCAGCCCGGCGCGAGCCTTGATCCTCTCTGCTACCTCTACCGGCCCAAACTCCGTCACGAGCCGCACAATCTGCGGATGCGTCGCCTCTATCACACGATTCAGGTAAGCCCACGCGTGAATTTCGTCCATTTCTCCCCCTTGATAGTGGTTCGGTTGTATTAGCCGCCCTCGCGGTCATGCAGCTGGCAGGCACGTTGCACGTGCTCGAAGGTAAACGCGTCTACTCCCCCGAGGTCTGCGAGCGTCCACGCCACTGCGATTACTTTGTCCACTCCCCGCTGGGTAATCTCTCCGTTCCTCAACTGGAAGTCCAATAACGCCATCGCTTCTTCGTCTAAGCCCGCGTGACGACGGAGAAGCGAGCGTGGCACACTCGCGTTGGTGACGGCTGCTTCGTCGGCAAGCCCCAGGGCCTGCCACCTATGTCGGGCACGGTCACGTGCGGCCTGTACCCGATCGCGAACGGCCGCGGAGGGCTCATTGTGTGCTTTGTTTTTAATTCCCAGCTTGGCCCCGGCAGGACTGAGCGTGACGTTGAGATCCATGCGATCGCGTAGCGGGCCCGATAATGCGCGACCATGCTTGGCTCGCTCGGTACTAGAACAGGTGCATTCGCTGGCATACGCCGCCCCACACCGACAGGGATTGGTCGCCATGACTAGTTGTGTTCTCGCCGGAAAGGTCACTCGATGGTGCGTACGCAGGTGGACGACCACCCCGTTTTCCATCGGCATCCGCAACGCATCCAATACCGCCGGGCGCATGAGGGTGATTTCGTCCAAGAACAGCACCCCATGGTGGGCAAGGCTAATCGCGCCGGGCTTGGGCACAGCACCGCCGCCGACTAACGCTGCCACAGTCGCGCTGTGATGTGGAGCCACAAACGGCGGATGTTGAATAAGAGTGTCCGCAGTATCGAGCGCTCCGGCCACCGAATGCAGCGCGGTGACCTCCAGCTGCTGCCACTTCTGCAATGGCGGCAGAATTGTGGGCAAGCGCTCAGCGAGCATGGACTTCCCAGTTCCCGGAGAACCCTGCATGAACAGATTGTGCCCACCTGCTGCGGCTACCTCGAGGGCGAAGCGGGCCTCAGGTTGGCCATCGACATCGGCCAGGTCTACCGAGAAGGCTTGTTCGCTGGGGTCGTCGTTAAGCGCGGTCGTCAAACCTGAGCCGGTGAGTACCCAGCCCCATAGCTGTGTGAGGTCGGCTGCGGTGCAGACTGCGATGCCGTCGACGAGCGCGGCCTCGGCGGCGTTGGCGGCGGGGACGACAACCCAACGGGCACCTGCCTCGCGGGCGGCAAGGACCTGCGGCAGCACTCCACGCACCGGGCGAATGGAACCGTCGAGCCCAAGTTCGCCAATGAGAACCGTGTGGCGGAGACGACCTCGGGCCTCCATGTCATCGCTGGTTGCGATAAGGATGGCGCAGACGATGGCGAGGTCAAAGCTAGTGCCGTGCTTGCGGATATGCGCCGGCGACAGACTCACCACGACTTTTGTCTTCGGCCAGGGCAACTGCGAGTTAGCAACCGCCGTGCGCACGCGATGTTTGGCTTCTCCGACGGCGGCATCGCCGAGCCCACCGATATACATTCCCGGCAAGCCACGCCCAACATCGGCTTCCACCTGCACAATAGTTCCTTCAATGCCGCTGAGGCTGACTGCAAGAGCTGTACCGACAGTCATCTAGCAGTCCCACATGATTGCGTCGCTGATTGCGGGAATGTACGTAACTGCAACGACTGGAGGACCGGACGAAGGGCTGGACACTGTGACTTCTGCGCAGTCGATAACTACGGACTCTAACCAGTAGGTAGAACTCTCTGACAGCCACTGTCCCGCCGCCTTGCGCAAATGACGAAGCTTGGCTGCTGTGATGGACTCTCTGCCGTCCCCAAACTGACTACTTCGCGAGCTGCGCCGCGTTTTTACCTCCACAAAATGCAGCCTGCCGTCAACATCTTCAGCAATAAGATCGAGCTCATAGCGCCCCACCCGCTCATTCCGAGCAATAACTTCCCACCCCTGATCCTCCAACATCTCAGCAACGAAATCCTCCCCAAACGCGCCGAGCTGTCTTGTGGTTAGTTCTTCAAAGCTCTGTGTCATAGCCCCGGTCCCCCTGGTTCCCCGTTGAATTGTGCCTTGGCGGTTTACTGCCTAGACTTTTGCCGCCTTGGCGGTTCGGAAACACTCTTGCACAGCGGGCATGACAAAGGCCCTCCGATAAATGCTCAGAGGGCCCTAACTGTGGATAATTTTTCGACTGTGGATAACTGTTAGCAGCTAGCCATAACATGCGATGACAGGCGACGATACGCGGCGATAAACTACGGCAGTCGCAAGTCCGGCTTATCCAGTTCCTCGATATTGACATCCTTGAAAGTGATAACGCGCACGTAGCGGACAAACCGAGCCGGGCGATGGACATCCCACACCCACGCATCCGACATCCGCAGCTCGAAATAGACCTCGTTTTCGCTGTTGTGCGGAATCAGCTCCACAGCATTAGCAAGGTAGAACCTGCGCTCCGTCTCAACAACGTACGAAAACTGACTAACGACATCGCGGAACTCCTTGTACAGGGATAGTTCAACGTCGGCCTCGTAGTTTTCTAGATCTTCTGCGCTCACGACCGCGACGGCTCCTTCGAGTGTTTACATGTTGCTCTTTTTGTACATGTTGGTCTATTCGGGGTGCTCAAGATACTCCGCGTGTGCCAAGCGCACATTGCGGTATGACCACCGATGCTCCGGGGTTGCGCCATGGCGTGAAATCGCTTCCATATGCGATGACGTGCCGTAGCCCTTATGCCCCGCCAGACCATAGTCCGGATACTTCTCCGATAGGTCAACCATAATGCGGTCGCGGGTGACTTTGGCTAAGACACTCGCAGCAGCAATACATCGGCAAGCGGAATCACCACCAATCACGGGCAAATAGGGTGCCGTGAAGCCAGACACCTTGAGTGCGTCGGTAAGCACGTAGCCAGGACGCTGCCCCAACCCGGCTACCGCGCGGCGCATTCCAGTGACATTCGCGTCCTGGATGCCGAATTGGTCGATGTAGGACGCGGGAATCGTCGTCACGCAAAAAGAGGTGGCGAAGCGTTGGATGAGCGGAAAGAGCCGTTCACGTGCGGCCGGCGTGAGCTTTTTAGAATCGGTGAGCTTATCCAGCTCTGCGATAGGGCGTTCTGGAAGGCAGCAGGCGGCGATAACTATCGGGCCTGCACAGGCGCCGCGACCAGCCTCGTCGACCCCGGCTACAGGTCCAAAGCCGCGCTTTGCCAGCGCGACCTCTATCGTGCGCGACTGCTTCAGCCTCCGCAGTTTCGGCGCCGGCGGCGTGAGCAGACTGTGCTGACTAGTTGTGCTGGATGTCCGGATCATCGACGCCACCGATGCGGTTAAACGGCAGGATGATTGCCTGCACCTTGCCGACGACGTTATCCAGTGGCACAGTACCCTGCAGCTCGTCGCCCATGTGATAGCGAGAGTCCGCGGAGTTGGTGCGGTTATCACCCATGACCCACAGATGCCCCTCCGGCACTGTTACCGGCCCGAAGTACGGGCCACCACACTGCTCTGAGCCAAGATTATCCACCACCGGCTT
The DNA here is from genome assembly GCF_001076435.1 of Corynebacterium sp. 401_CJEI. Classification (NCBI taxonomy): domain Bacteria; kingdom Bacillati; phylum Actinomycetota; class Actinomycetes; order Mycobacteriales; family Corynebacteriaceae; genus Corynebacterium; species Corynebacterium sp. 401_CJEI. The sequence continues at coordinate 53,349 of NZ_JVIP01000042.1, read as the reverse complement.
GTCTGCTGGAGTTTTAATGAAATCCTGGTCTGTCATCTTGCCGTCAACCATGATGCCGGGATCTCCTGGGCGACACTGCACAGTCTGCCCACCCGTGGCAATCACACGCTTGACCAACGCATTTTCATCAGGGGCGACAAGGCCAATCCAGGAACCAACCGTCTGCAGCGAGTTTGCCACCGGGTTAGTAGAACGCTGTGACACGTAGTTACTATTCCAGGACTCCGGGCCATTAAAGACGACAACATCGCCGGGCTTGGGATCTGAGAACTGGTAGGAAACCTTATCCACCCAAATGCGGTCACCGGTGCACCCGACACATCCGTTGAGCGTCGGCTGCATCGACTCGGATGGAATCACGTAGACACGGCCGATAAAGGACTGCACACCAGCACTGATGAGCAGGGCAATCACGATAATGATTGGAATCTCGATGTACCACGGAGTGTGCTTTTCAGGCTCCTCGTCAAGTTTCCGGAAGCCTTTCAAGCCTTCAGTACGGTCTTCTTTTTGGCCGTCAGTCTGTTCGCGAGAATCGTCGTCGGTCATGGGAAAAGACTATACGCGATAGAAAAATCCCCACCGAGCTCAACACTCGATGGGGATTATTTTGCGCCAAAAGACTAGCGGCGCTCCTTGATGCGTGCAGCCTTACCGCGCAGGTTGCGCAGGTAGTACAGCTTCGCACGGCGAACGTCGCCCTTGAAGACAACGCGAATCTCGTCGATGTTCGGGGAGTGCACCGGGAAGGTACGCTCAACAGCGATACCGAAGGATACCTTGCGGACGGTGAAGGTCTCGCGGACGCCGCCGCCCTGACGACGGATAACGACGCCCTTGAAGACCTGAATACGCTCGGTCTTACCCTCGACAATCTTTACGTCGACCTCGACGGTGTCACCAGCGCGGAACTCCGGAATGTCGTCGCGCAGGTATGCTGCATCAACCTTGTCAAGAATGTTCATGGAAACTTATTCCTTTACTTTTTGCATAGACAGAGGACCCTGGCGGCGCTTTCCCACAGAGGGACGCTCGGCCGGTTCATGCCCGAAACAGGTAAAGCTGCCTATAAAGACAACCTGGAAATTATTACACACCCCCTGGTCAGAAACCAAACTCTTCCATGTTCGGCGGGTCTTGCGGGTCTTGGGGAGCTTCCGAGTCTTGGGGGTCTTGCGGGTTGGGAGTATCGGTGTCTTCTCCCCTGCGCGCTTCCTCGACCAGCTTCCGTGATTGCTCTATCAGCTCCTGGCGATACTCGTTATATTCTGCCAGCGCCTGCGTCATCCGCAGTCCCCGTTTGTCGAAAGTGTAGCGCCCGTGCCCGGCAAGCGGCCCGTCTTCCAGGCTCACCGCCTTTTTGCCCGTGCTTGACGACGTCCACAGTTCCACCCCATCCCGATCACGTGCAACATTCCACAGACCAGCTGTTTTCATGTTGTGGTGCCGGCGGCAGAGGCAGTGGAGGTTCGGCGTTTCTGTTGCCCCGCCCTCCTCTGGGTGCTCTTTGTCGTACGGCTCAATATGGTCAATGTCGCAGAGCTCCGCGGGTACATCACACCCCGGAAAGCGACACGTTCCGTCCCGACCTTTAACGAAGGCTCTCTGACTTTCGGTTGGGGCGTAGCCCTCCGCGGTTTCGTCGGCAAGCATACGAATATGCGTGACCTTATCAATCCACGCCTGCGTAGCTAACTGCGAGATCCAGCCAACGCCGCCAAGCCAGGCGGTGCGGGGACGCTCCTCTGTGGCAGGACAGTATAGGTTGAGTACGATTTTTGCCTCGGCGGTGCCGCGGATGAGGTGTGTCAAAGCTTCGACTCGAGTGCAGCCAGCTGAGCTGGAGATGGACTCGAGGGTGGTTTTGAATTCGAGAGCGCGGGTCTTTTCCAGCTCCATAAAAACTTCCGCGAAGTTGTCGCTCTCTTCAAAACCGATACTCTCTCCTACTATTTCGCGTTCTCCTGCAGGAAGCAGCGGATCGACATCACCCGGAAGGTTTTTGGGGCGAAGCTGAGGTTCAATTTCTTCGATAACCCGTTGCAGGAATTTATGTAGGCTGCGAACTCCCCGGAGTGCCTCGCCATGCTTTCGGGGAATGACAAAGCGGGCAATTTCTTCTTCAACAGCTGCACGCACCTCTGGATCGTGGAGCGGCGCTGTCGCGCGAGCAATGGTGATCAGATGCGCAAAGGGCAAATGAGCTCGAGCTTTAATAAAGGCACCCAGCCGGGGCATACGCGCTAACTGAATGCCGACCTCTACATACTCGAGCGCCTTACCGCGGGAAATACCCAACTCGGGTGCGATTTCAGCAATGTATGCATCCACATCAATCTCAAGCGACTTCGGCGTGCAACCGCAAGCTATACCCAGTTCCAGGCGATTGCGTTGGATACCCGCCACCGCCAACTGGTTCGTGGATGACTCGTGGAAAAACTGCGGCGCTTCAGGCAGCAGAGCCGCTTGGTAAACATCGGACGGTTGTTTGGCCGGACTATCTTTTTCAGACATTGTTCCCCCAAAGCCCCAACCCCGCTCAGTGTCGATAACCAGTGAATACCACTAGCCCAACGCCAAGAAGAGAAGCTCAAGCACTTTGTTCTTGATGCCTCCATTTTAGCACACCCATTCGATTGCGCAACCCCTTTAATAAAACTTTTTCGCTTGTACATTCGAGTGAATTGTTGAGCGTGTTATCAAATGTCACGAGGTGCATCTTCTGGCGAAACTCCGCGCACACTAAGACGGCACGCTACAACCGCTCGCTACAACGTCACGCTGATACAGCACTCCAATAACGACCGCTGCCGACCGTTGCTACAAAGCCCCCCCCAACTGCTAGATTGTCTCCATGCAGCAGATTCCACGCTTTGACCCCTGGATTGTTCGAGGAACAATCATCGCCCCGTGCGTTCTGGCGATTGCACAGCTTCTGTGGGTAATTGCCATTTCCGACCGACTACCGGAGCAGTTAGCAACGCATTGGAGCGGTAGCGGCACTCCCAACGGTTTCATGCCGCCAATTCAAAGCACATTGATTATGGCCATCATCGTCATCGCATGTGCGCAGATCGGTTGGCTCGGTGCAAAGACCAGCACGCCGCTTGTCGTGCGCAAGCCAATTGCAATAACCAACCTCGCCCTCTGCGGCTTCTTAATCGGCATTGAATTCGCGATTATCATCCCGCAGATCGGCACGACGGACCCTACGACCGCCCGAATCGGCTGGATCTATGCAATAGCCGGCGTCATCATCGGCCTAGTAGCGGCCCTGCTCGTGACGCGCCGCCTCAAGGACTACTCCTCGCTTACCGACGCCACGGTCACCGAGCCGACATCGCCACAGTTGCCCCATCGAGAAGGAGCCCCGACTCCCATCGATGTCAGTGTGGCCATCTCTAAGGGGGTCAAGGTCACCCTCGCAGTCTGGTGCGTGGTGTCTGTAGCGCTCGCAGTGTTCCTGCCAAGCCTCGGCATTGTTTTTCTGCTGTGCACGCCGCTATTCCTCATCGCATATGAAACCGGCATGACACTAGACACGGACCCGAAGACAGATTCCATTACCGTTTTTAACGGCTGTGGACCGCTGAAGATGAAACACCCCATTGAGCTTCGAACCATCAAATATGCGAAGCCGGCCACTTATAACTGGGCCGACGGTGGCGGTATTGGGCTTCGACTTGGCAATGATGGCCGCATCACCGTGGCGGCACGGTCAGGCGAGGCAGTCAAGATTGAGACCTCGGGGTCCGATTACACCATCGTCGTACCGGATGGAATGGCTGCGGCTGTCGCGGGTGAGATCAACAGCCGCATCGACGCTATGCGCCAATAGGCTATGCGCTAATAAATCAAGCGCTAACAGATCAGGAGCTAAAAGCCTGCCCTGCGCAGCGCGTCAGCCATGGAACCGCCGCCTCCACCGCGGTTGGCTCCACCGCGCTTCTTATTCTGGGAACCACGCTTTCGGCCGCCTCCACGGCCTTCTCCGCGACCGCCGTCACGCTTTGGCTTGGCATCCGAGGCGTCGTCGTCAAGCCTGAGCGATAGACCGATGCGGTTGCGTTCGACGTCAACGTCGAGAACCTTCACCTTGACCACCTCGCCCGAGCGGACGACCTCGTGCGGGTCGGAGACGAAACCGCGGGCCATGTTGGAGACGTGGACGAGGCCGTCCTGGTGGACTCCGACGTCGACGAAGGCGCCGAAGGCCGCGACGTTGGTGACGGTGCCCTCGAGAATCATGCCGGGCTGAAGATCGGAGACCTTCTCCACGCCTTCCTTGAAGGTGGCGGTGACGAACTCGGGACGCGGATCGCGGCCGGGCTTGTCCAGCTCGGTCAAGATGTCCTGGACGGTGGGCAGGCCGATACCTGCGGACTCGTCGACGAAGTCTGCAGCACGCACCTTGGACAGGACACGGGAGTTGCCGATGAGCTCCTGGACACTAACGCCGGTCGAAGCGGCGATGGCATCGACGACGCGGTAGGACTCCGGGTGCACGGCGGAGGCATCCAGCGGGTTGTTAGCGCCGTGGATGCGAAGGAAGCCGGCGCACTGCTCGAAGGCCTTCGGGCCAAGACGCGGAACCTTCAGCAGCTCCTTGCGGGAGGTGAAAGCGCCGTTTTCGTCTCGGTAAGCGACGATGTTGTCCGCAACAGTCGAGGACACGCCAGCAACGCGACCGAGCAGCGGCGCAGAGGCGGTGTTGACCTCCACGCCGACAGCGTTGACGGCATCCTCGACCACGGCATCGAGAGAGTGCTCGAGCTTGGTCTGGGAAACGTCGTGCTGGTACTGGCCGACACCGATGGACTTCGGATCGATTTTGACGAGCTCAGCAAGCGGGTCCTGCAGGCGGCGGGCAATCGATACGGCACCGCGGAGAGATACATCCATGTCCGGGAACTCAGCTGCTGCCAGGGACGATGCGGAGTAGACGGAAGCACCGGCCTCAGAAACCACCACAGGGGTCGGCTTTTTGCCGCCGGCCTGAGCTATCAGGTCAGCGATTTCGCGGGCCAGGGTTTCGGTCTCGCGGGAAGCGGTGCCGTTGCCGATGGCCATGAGCTCCACGCGGTGCGTGGCGCAGAGAGTGGCCAGTTGCTCCTTGGCGCCGGACCAGTCATTGCGCGGCTGGTGCGGGTAGACGATGGCAGTGTCGAGCACCTTGCCAGTGGAGTCGACAACGGCGCACTTAACACCATTGCGGTATCCCGGGTCCAGGCCGAGAGTGGCGCGCTGGCCAGCCGGTGCGGCCAGCAGCAGGTCACGCAGGTTACGGGCGAAGACATCCACGGCTTCGGCCTCGGCGCGCTCCTTCAGTCGAGTGCGGGCATCGAGGGCAGCGGACACCTCCAACTTGGTGCGCCAACCGAAACGAACGGCCTGGTCAATCCACTTGGAGGTACCGCCGTCGGGAAGCTCAAAGGCCTCACGGATCATGTGCTCGTAGGTCTCATCCTCACCCGCATCGATGTTGAGCGTCAGGATGCCCTCGGCCTCACCGCGCAGCACGGCCAACACGCGGTGGCTAGGCATGGTGTCCAGAGGTTCGTTGTGCTCGAAGTAGTCACGGTACTTCGCACCCGCAGTCTCCTTGCCCTCCACCACGGCAGCGGCGGCGGAACCGGAGGACCACACCTGCTCACGGACAGAGCCAACCAAATCAGCATCGGTAGCGAAGCGATCGACCAAGATGGCACGGGCACCGGTCAGAGCGTCCTTCGCATCCTTACCAGCTGCCTCGCCGTACTTAGTGGCCAGAGTCTCGGGGTCCGCGGCTGGGTCGGCCAGCAGCTCCTCCACCAGCGGTTCGTACCCGGCCTCACGTGCAATATCGGCCTTGGTCTTGCGCTTCTTCTTGTACGGCAGGTAGAGATCCTCCAACCGCGCCTTAGTGTCGCAGGCGAGGATGGCGGCCTTCAGGTCGTCGTTAAGCTTTCCCTGCTCTTCGATAGCGGCGAGAATCGTTTGCTTGCGATCTTCTAGTTCGCGCAGGTAGACGACGCGTTCCTCGATGAAACGCAGCTGTGTGTCATCGAGTCCGCCGGTTACTTCCTTGCGATAGCGGGCGATGAAAGGCACGGTGTTGCCTTCGTCGAGAAGCTTGATAGCGGCGGCGACGGCACTTTCGGCAACGTCCGCACCAGTGGCGGCGAGTTCTCGGGCAATTACTGATGAAATCACCCGGGCAACTTTACTATCGTGGAAGTACCAATTGGCGAACGCCCCACAGAAGGCTCGCAGTAATCACCGGAAAAGGAGCCCCATGAAGCAGAAACTCTGTGCCGAATACCTGCGCATTTCCGATGAGGAGGCAGCGCGGTTAGTTGAGGTCGCAGCACCTGCGGCGACCAGCGACGGCGGCACGGCGGGGCTTGTTACCGACGGCGCGGAGAAGATTATCCTGCAGCACTTCGTCGACGTTCCGGACGAAGATGCCCTGGACATCGACACGGACTGGGAGTCCCTGCTGCGCACGTTGACCGGCAATCCCATCGACGGCCAGGCACTCGGCGACCCGCTGGCGGAGGCCATCCTCGGTGCCGACCGCGTCTGCCGCAAGCCGCTGTCTGCAGTCATCCGCGCCGATCGCGTCGGCGACGTGCACCAGACGCTGGCAAGCATCGATCTTGCCGCCCGCATCACGGACAATGGTTCGCTTATCGACGAAGCCACTGCGACACAGCGGTACCGCGAACTCGTGGCCTTCTACGAGGAGACTAAGGCAGCGCGTAGCGCCGTGCTCGTGGCCATCTCCTAAGAACTAGCAGCGCAACTGCTAAGCCGATAACTCCGGCGATGAGGCCGCCGATAACATCGGTGAGCCAGTGCGCCCCGACCCACACGCGCGACAGTGCCACAGCGCCGATAAGCGCGATGATGGCCAGGTCGAGCAGCTTGCGGGCTGTGCGGCGCAATACGGGGATGGCAAGCTGCATCGCGGCCATGCCACTGGAGGTAACCGCTGCCACATGTGCAGAAGGAAACGCCGCATCGTGCAGGTTGACCAGTGAGAACTCCTCTCCCGGTCGGTCGCGGTCCAAAAACCACTTCATGGCATAAGTCACCGCAATTGACGAACCGAATGACGCCGGCAGTAGCAACGCCCACGCACGGAAGCGGAACCACAGGAGTGCCGCAGCAACAAGCGTGACCGGCGCGATGTAAATCGGCCGGATAATCTCGCTCAAAGCCAGCATCACACTATCGACGCGGCCATCCCGCGCCCCATGCAGGTCACTGACCCAGCCCGCAAACGACTGATCCATACTCCCCGCCAGCTGCGTCTGAGTGAACCACGCCAGCGCCCCAAGGACAGCTAGCCAACCAATGACGTGCCGAGGTCGCGCAATTCGAACACGTGCCACTAGCAGTTCTCCTCGGTTACTTCCCCAATGACTCCCTGGATTATTTCCCGGTCACGGGCGCTGAGGTCGACGTCGGCAAGCAAATCGGGACGACGTTCGGCCGTGCGGATGAGCGATTGGTCGCGCCGCCAACGGTCCACCAGCGCGTGATTGCCGCTGAGGAGAACGTCCGGCACTGTCAGTCCACGCCACTCGCGCGGCTTGGTGTAGGACGGCCCTTCGAGCAGACCGTCAGAGAAAGAGTCCTCCTCGTGGCTTTTGCGATTGCCCAACACACCCGGGATCAACCGCACGACGGACTCCGCAATCACCAGCACCGCCACTTCCCCGCCGATCAGCACATAGTCCCCAATAGAGACCTCACGCACGCGGTAACGATTAGCGGCATCATCAATAACTCGCTGGTCGATGCCCTCGTAGCGCCCGCACGCGAACACAATGTGCTCCTCGTGTGAGAACTCCTGCGCCATCTGCTGCGTAAACGGCTCGCCCGCCGGGGTCGGGACGATCAGCAGGGGCTTCGCTGAATCTTCTTCGCTTAACGACGGCACTTCCGCTGCAGCATAGGAAGATTCCTCGACCAAGCCCAGTTTCTGATCATGGCGGACATTGTCCAAATGTGGCACCGCGGACGTGAGCGACTGCTCCGCTTTCAGCGTCGCCACCTCGTCGAGGGCGGGGCCCCAGACATCCGGCTTCATAACCATGCCGGGGCCACCGCCGTAGGGCGAGTCATCCACGGCTTGATGTACACCTGGCGCCCAGTCGCGCAGGTTGTGCACTCCGACACTCAAAATGCCCTGCTCAATTGCCTTGCCCAGCAGCGCATGACGCAGTGGCTCGAGGTACTCCGGGAAGATTGTGACTACATCGAGACGTAAGCTCACAGCTCCAACAGTCCTTCCGGCGGGGTGATGGTGACAGTAGAATTCTCAAGGTCAACTTCCGGAACGATGTCCTCTACCAGAGGGATGAGTACCTCCCGGGCCCCGTCGTCAAGCGTGACTTCAAGGAGACGATGAGCGGGCGCGCGGACGATAGAAGTGACCTCGCCTATATCGGTGCCGTTATGGACTACGCGCAGGCCTTCAAGTTCAAAGTCATAAAAGTCCTCGTCTTCGAAGACGGGCTCGGCATAAAACTTCATACCCCGATGACGCTCGGCCTCATTGCGGCCCGGAATCTCCTCGAAGCGAATCAGCAAACGCCCCTGGTGCGGGCGTGCCGTTTTCACAGTCAGCTGTTCCTCACGGCCGGCCTGTACACCCAACAGCGTGGCCCCGACTGCGAAACGCCCTTCCGGATCATCCGTTGTCGCATCGACGACGACTTCCCCGCGCACACCGTGGGGCTTGATCACTCGGCCAATAAGCACCATGTCAGCTACCGACACGCGCACACTCCCTCTCTTATAAAGGCTCTGTAAAACACCCCGCGTAAAGCAAAAAGGCGCCACCCAACACTTCGTCTTGAAGTATAAGGTAGCGCCCGGATTAGCTAAGCGGCGTACTCAGCGTCCTTATTACTCGGCGTCCTCGGAAGCCTCGGACTCAGCAGCCTCAGCCTCGGCAGCCTTTGCGGCCTCCTCAGCTTCCTTAGCAGCCTTAGCTGCTTCCTTGGCCTCGCGGCGCTTAGCGGTGATGGCCTCAGCGGACGGGCCATTGTTGGCCTCTTCCAGAGCCTTGTTGAACAGCTCGAGCTTGGTCGGCTTCGGCTCAGCAACCTTCAGAGTGCCCTCTGCACCCTCGAGGCCCTTGAACTTCTGCCAGTCGCCGGTGACCTTCAGCAGAGCCAGAACCGGCTCGGTCGGCTGTGCACCGACGCCCAGCCAGTACTGAACGCGCTCGGAGTCAATCTTGATGATCGACGGCTCTTCCTTCGGCTGGTAGATGCCCAGGTTCTCAATGACCGCACCGTTGCGACGGGTACGAGCATCAGCAACGACAACGCGGTACTGAGCGGTACGAATCTTACCCAGGCGCTGCAGCTTAATCTTGACTGCCATGAGGAGTTCCTCTTTCTTCTATGTCACTGGACAATACTTATGCATCCGAGCTCACGAGTAATTACTAACGAAGTGCCTCGGACCGGTTTTGCCCTTGGGATATTTACACTGCGCGTGACCACCGGGCGGCCGTGGCCGGATCCGATGAATTCGCAGTCGTGCCTCAGCTGAGGATTCTCATTGAGACAACTCGAGGTATGTTACCAGCAGTTTTTGGAAATTAACAAAACTGCGCACTCGAAACGCTGCATACCCACTAATGCTGAACGTCGTTGACAGTGCGGTAACGTAACATTCTATGAAAACCACCGGCACCCAATATAGGTATGACTTGGACGGACTACGGGGCATTTCGATTGCCCTCGTAGTCCTTTTCCACGTTTACGTCGGCCGCGTTTCCGGTGGTGTGGACGTATTCCTCTTGCTCTCCGGGTTTTTCTTCTTCGGCGCGCAGTACCGCAATGCCATCAATCCCCGGCAGTCCATCAATCCATGGTGGAGCATCTGGCGCACGCTGCGTCGCCTAATCCCGACACTAGTGCTGGTCCTCTTTGCGACAACCCTGTTTGTCATTTACTTCATTCCATCGCTTCGCACGATCGACATTGCCCAGCAACTCCGCGCCAGCCTGCTCTACTACCAAAATTATGAACTGGCACTCCAGGGCTCGGACTACGCAGCCGCAGAGAGCGAAACCTCCCCACTGCAGCACCTGTGGTCAATGTCGGTACAGGGCCAGTTTTATCTCGGCTCCATTTTGCTCATCTCCCTACTCGCCTGGATGACGCGCTCACCCCAGATTGTCGGCGCGGTTACCTCACCGGTGGAGGCGAAGCGCACCGACGCTACCGGCGGTAAACTCCGCCGAATCCTCACTCCGTTGCTGGCAGTTATCACTCTCGGCTCGATTGCCTATGCCTTCTATATGCACTCCGAGAACCAGGGGTGGAACTACTACTCCACTGTCAGCCGCCTCTGGGAACTCTGCCTCGGCGCACTACTCGGACTGATTCTTGTCCGGGGATCCATCCCCATGCCCAAGCCACTTCGAGTGCTGTTAGCCAGCATCGGCCTCGCACTGGTAGTCTCCACCGGTTTCATCTTCGACGGCGCCGCACAGTTCCCAGGCCCTTGGACCCTATGGCCCCTCGGTGGTGCTGCGCTGATTATTATCGCCGGCCCTGAGGCGGGCTGGATCTCCAAGTTCCTGGCCAGCCGCCCAATGCGCGAAGTAGGCCAGAGCGCCTACGCGCTCTACCTGTGGCACTGGCCTCTTCTCATCCTGGCCATAAACTACCTCAACCGCGATACTCCGGGGCTGAAACTTGGCACCACAGTGATCGTCGTTTCCTTTATTTTGGCCAAACTCACCAACAAGTATGTCGAGCTGCCGCTGGCTCAATCGACTCGCCGACCGACCCGGACTCAGCCCGTCGTTGGCGATGCAATCCACGCAATGAAGCATCGTCGCCCGGCTCGTCGTCTAGCGGCAGTCGGCACTGTTGTCGTCATTGCGTTGGTCGGCATGTCCAGCCTTGTCAACGTGCAACAGGTGCGCGTCGATCGCGCCTCCGCCACCAGCCTAGATCCAGAGGTCTATCCAGGTGCACTCGCGCTTACCGACGGGTACGAGGTCCCCAAGGCAGCCACAAAGCCGAATACCGATTTCATCACGGACCTTTGGCCGGAACCTGCCCTCGATGGCTGCCTTGCGACAGGCGGTGAGGACGTCGGATACTTCCCGCCGAATCGCCGTTGGCGCGATGAGACCCAGCCGTGTGTCTACGGTGATGCAGATGCTAGTGAATCGATTGTCATCGTCGGCGGCTCGCACATGGAACATTGGTTTGCCCCGATTGATGCCTACGGCAAAAACAACGGGTACCGAGTGGTGGTTCTTCTCCGACAAGGCTGTCCAGCGACCTTAGAACCGATCCACGGAGTCGGCGATATCTGCGTGGCCTGGACTTTCGAGGCTCTGCAGAAAATTGACGAGATTCAGCCAGAGATGGTTTTCACCACTGCAACCAGACCCTTGTTCCAGGCGGACCCACCGCAGCCCGGCGACTACACACCGGATGGTTACGTTTCGTTTTTCGCTGCTCTACAAGAACGCGGAATTGATTTCTTCGCCATCCGCGATAACCCATGGGCGCTACGGGAGGACTTGGACCAATTCTCCCCCAGCGTATGCGAAGAAGCGGAAGAAGACTGCACTATCCACCGCAAAACTGCCCTAAATGCAGAAAATCCCGCTGAGGAGATTCTTGCGAACTTCCCCAACGGGCACAGTCTAGATTTCTCCGACATCTTCTGCGGTCCGACCACCTGCCGTAAAGTTATTGGCAATATCTACGTCTACCGCGACAGCAATCACATCACCGATGAACTAGCGGCCACTTTCAGTCCTGAAATGGACCGCCAGATTCAGAAGGCTCTGCGGGACTAGCTACTTCTAGTCCCCGCTACTTCTTGCCCTGTCCGAAGTCGAGATTGTTGAGGTCAAAGTCCTCCATACCTTCTGGCAGCTGATTACCCATCTGCTTCTGCAGCTTCTGCAGTTCAGCCATGCTAGGCATACCCGGTATGCCCTGCATACCTGGCATTCCAGGCATACCGGGCATTCCGCCACCGCGCATTGCCTTCGGCGGCGTTGGACCACGGTTAGCGCCCTTGCGCTTATTCTTGCCCTTGCCCTTTCGACCACGCTTGGCCTTGCGGTTCGATGGGCGACCACCGCCCATACCAAATCGGCCGGCCATCTGCGCCATCATCTTCCGCGCCTCATTGAAACGCTCGATGAGCTGGTTAACCTCTGAAACGGACACACCGGAACCGTTGGCGATACGACGACGTCGTGAAGCATTCAGAATCTTCGGATTCTCGCGCTCTTCCGGAGTCATACCGCGGATAATCGCCTCGATGCGGTCAAGCTGCTTTTCGTCGACCATCTCGGCGGCCTTGGACATTTCCGCGCCGCCGGGGAGCATCTTGAGGATGTTGCCGATTGGGCCCATCTTGCGGACCATCATCATCTGCTCGAGGAAGTCCTCAAGAGTCAGTTCGCCGGAACCAATCTTCTGGGCGGACTTGGCAGCCTGCTCATGATCGATTTCCTTGGAAGCGACCTCAACCAACGTCTTTAGGTCACCCATCCCCAGGATGCGGCTGGCCATACGGTCTGGGTGGAAGACGTCAAAGTCCTCCAACTTCTCGCCCGTGGAGGCGAACAGAATCGGCTTACCGGTGACCTCACGGATAGACAGTGCAGCGCCACCGCGCGCGTCGCCATCGAGCTTGGTCAGTACAACGCCGGTGAAGTCAACGCCGTCTCGGAAGGCCTTGGCGGTCTCTACCGCGTCCTGACCAATCATGGAGTCGATGACAAACAGAACTTCATGCGGGTTGATGGCATCGCGAATGTCGCGGGCCTGCTTCATCAGAACCTCATCGATACCCAGGCGACCTGCGGTATCGATAATCACCACATCGTGGCGATGCTGGCGAGCATAAGCGAGGCCACGGAACGCGGCGTCAACTGGATTGTCCTCGCTGGTGCCCATTTCATGGGTGGAATCGAGGCTGGTGCCCGGGAACGGTGCGAAGCACGGCACGCCTGCACGCTCAGCGACAATTTCCAGCTGCTGCACCGCGCCCGGACGCTGCAGGTCACAGGCGACGAGGACCGGGGTGTGCCCCTGATCCGTGAGGTACCTGGCCAATTTACCGGCCAAGGTGGTCTTACCAGCGCCCTGCAGACCGGCCAGCATGATAACCGTTGGTGGCTGCTTCGACATATTCAGCCGTCGAGTCTCGCCACCGAGGATGTTAATCAGTTCCTCATTGACGACCTCAATAATCTGGTTTGCCGGGTTGACAGTCTGGCTGCCAATAATTTCGTTAGCGCGTTCCTTGATGCGCTTGATGAAGGTACGGACAACCTCGAGGGAGACATCGGCTTCCAGAAGAGCCAGCCGAATCTCGCGGGCGGTGGCGTTAATATCCGCCTCAGTCAGGCGGCCCTTCCCGCCCAGCCCCCGCAGGGCACCCGTCAAACGATCGGAAAGAGACTCAAACAAGTTTCCAGCTCCCCTTTTGCCTTGTTTTTTCTTAACTGTTCTACCGTACCCGCTGGATACTCCATTTGGCACATATCTACAGCTTCGCCTATCGACAACGATTGCAGCCCACCCACCCTAAATGCCCCGATTCGGGTGTAACCAATAGGAAGTAAGAAATAGCAATAGGATGAAGCTCTTTTGTACTCAAGGACGTTAGATTACTGTTCGTTATTTTAACGTGACAATTAAACGAGCCTCCAGATATGAATGCCCTACTGCATAAAGAACGTTTATCCAACCCAGTTACCACCAGCTAGGTAACAGAAAGATAACGCCAGTGGCTAGCTTTTGCTAAGGCCACCCTTAGTAAGAACCTCCCCCGGAATGGTGTAAGCCAAATAGCAAACCGGCGGCATTGCAGCAGGTCAAAGCACGCCACTGCGCACCTGATGTTATTCCTATAACTACCTCCAATACCGTTCATATATCAACCAGTTTATGGTTAATCATGAACCTAGTTAACCGCAGTTGGCCTGGTTTTATTTTCCGCCGTGCACGATGAGGGATGAACGGCGAAATCATATTCATTGGTCTCTGACCGTTTGACTCCTTGAGAGGTTTTCATGAAGAAGTTCACCACGGCTATCGCCGCCGCTGCCTTCTCCGCCAGCATGATTGCAAGCGCAGGCACCGCTACTGCACAGATTCCGGACTCAATGCCGACCGAGTGCCCCGCCGGCCAGCACTTTGAGAACGTCGGAGGCACTTTCCAGTGCGTCGCAGACCAGCCTGAGCAGGATTCCACTGACGGAATTCCGGCCCCAATGCCGGACAAGTGCCCAGACGGCCAGCACTTTGAGAACGTCGGCGGAACCTTCCAGTGCGTCGCGGACCAGGAAGCTCCTAAGCCCGAAACACCGGGCGACAATGAGTCCCAGCCGGGCGACCCCGGAAACCCAGGCATTTCTGATAAGCAGTGCCCGGAGGGCGAGCACTTCGACATGAGCAAGCCAGTTCCAGGCAACCCGAATGTCTTCGGTGTCTGCGTCAAGGACGAGGCGAAGCCGGACACTGACAAGCCAGGCACGGACAAGCCGGACACCGAGAAGCCAGGCAAGGACGGCAAGGACGGTAAGCCGGGCAAGGACGGCAAGGACGGTAAGGACGGTAAGCCAGGCAAGGACGGTAAGCCGGGCAAGGATAGCAAGGACGGTAAGCCAGGCAAGGACGGTAAGCCGGGCAAGGACGGCAAGGATGTCAAGGTAAACGTTGACATCAAGATCTCTGCTGAGTGCAAGAACGAAAACAAGTGCACGAAGGAAGAGAAGAAGGCCAAGGAAAAGGCCGAGAAGAAGGCTTCCGAGTCCAAGAAGACGACCTCTTCCGAGAATGTAAAGAAGGTTTCGGACTCCAAGAAGTCTGAGCAGAATACCTCGGAGTCCAAGAAGGCTTCTTCGACTCAGAGCACTGGCCTGGCAGCCACCGGCGTTGACGCCACCACCCTGGGCGGAGCCGCTCTGGTTCTCCTTGTCGGCGGTGTCGCCGCTACCCGCATCGCCCGCAAGAACCGCTAAGAAGCTTGGGGTTCTACCCCGGTAACGAAACATAAAATGCTCCTGATGCCTATTTAGCATCGGGAGCATTTTTGTGCGCCATACCTCCGAAAAGTCATAGCTCCTATAGCCCGAAGCATAAAACCTCACAGGCACCGATTTTTTACCGAACCTCTACGCCCCATCCACCTTTCACCACCCGACACAATCAGGTACCACGCTTCGCTAGCGAAGACAGAAAAGCCCCCTACCGAGTCGACAGTGACTGGTTCTATAAACGCCCTACCCACAACGGGTGTACACACTCAGCGTTGTAAATATAAGTTCCCACTTCCCCTTACTGGGGTTTGGACAAGTCAACAATTTCTCTTTACCCCCCCCTTCCCAAACCCATACCACCAAAGACTGTAATTAGTTATTAGAATCAAAAGTGTGAACAGTGTTCCCCCTTAAGTCCTTTGATTGCAGGGCTTTCCTATAGACATTGTGAGGTTTCCAAATGAAGAAGCTCTCTTCGACCATGGTGGCCGCTGCCGCTTCAGCCGGCATGCTCATCGGCGTTGGCGCCGCCACCGCACAGATTCCTGACCCCGCCCCGTCGGAATGCCCCGCCGGTCAACATTTTGAAAATGTTGGCGGTACTTTCCAGTGTGTAGATGACGCTGCAAATCCGGATCCAGGAGGTTCATCGAACGATGGCATTCCACCGGGCGTTGAGGACACCCAGACCTGTCCCGACGGTTCCCCGCGTGACATGAGTAAGATTGACCCGGCAACCGGGGCTTACGGTGCTTGTGGCACTTCAGATGATTCCGGCCCAACTCCGGAGCCTGATGAAGATGCCCCAGAAAATGACGGAATTCCGCCGGGAGTTGATGACACCGCAACGTGCCCCGACGGTTCCCCGCGTGATATGAGCAAGATCGACCCGGCAACCGGAGTCTACGGCTACTGTCCGACCTCCGATGACGAAACTCCGGGCGACGATGAGAACCCAGGCGATGACGCTCCGGGCGACGATGAAAACCCAGGTGACGAACAGCCCGGGGAGGACGAGAATCCTGGGGAGGAAAATCCAGGCGACAAGCCCGACACCCCTAAGAATGACGGTAAGCAAACCGGGACCAAGAACACTGGGCTAGCAGTCACTGGTGTTCAGGCGACTGCCCTCGGCGGTGCCGCTCTTGCACTCTTGGTCGGTGGCGTGGCAGCTACCCGCCTCGCACGCAAGAATTCTAAGGATTCCTAGCACAACTCTCCGCTAGATTCCTAGCACCTCAACATTAAAGGCCCCGGAGCCCCGCGTATCCTCTACAGAAATCTACGCGGTGGCTCCGAGGCCTTTATTTTTGCCGGGGGCAACGGGCGACGCTGTACTCACCAATCGATGGAAAATTCACTCATCGATGTTAGTTACTATTTGCGGCCGCCGAGCAGTGCGTCTACGAAGCTCTCCGGCTCAAACGGCGCCAGGTGGTCAGCACCTTCACCAAGGCCAACCAACTTCACCGGCACACCGAGCTCGTTTTGCACCTGGAATACAATGCCGCCCTTCGCGGTACCGTCCAGCTTGGTCAGGGCAACGCCGGTGATGTCTACTACATCCCGGAACGTACGAGCTTGCAGTAGACCATTTTGGCCAACCGTCGCGTCCAAAACCAGGATGACTTCGTCAACCTGAGCCTTCTTCTCCACCACGCGCTTAATCTTGTCCAGTTGGTCCATCAGACCGACCTTGGTGTGCAGGCGGCCGGCGGTGTCGATGAGCACCACATCAGCGCCGGACTCGATACCGTGAGCAACTGCCTCAAATGCAATAGAAGCAGGATCGGCGCCTTCAGCGCCGCGAACGGTCTCCGCGCCAACGCGTCGCCCCCAGGTCTCCAGCTGGTCGGCTGCAGCAGCACGGAAGGTATCCGCTGCGCCGAGAACAACACGGTGGCCACCGGCGACCAGTACACGAGCCAGCTTGCCCGTCGTCGTGGTCTTACCTGTGCCGTTGACACCGACTACCAGAATCACTGCGGGCTTGCCCTCGTGCGGAAGTGCGCGGATGGAGCGGTCCATCTCAGGCTTGCACTCCTCAATCAACACCTCACGCAGCAGGGCGCGCACTTGCTCTTCCGTGCTCACCTTCTGGCTGGCAATACGCTCGCGCAGCTTATCGACGACACGCTGCGTCGCAGCCGCACCGAGGTCAGCCATAACCAGGATGTCTTCAACCTCTTCCCACGCGTCCTCATCAAGGTCACCCGCGCCCAAGATGCCGAGCACAGACTGGCCAATTGCATTCTGCGACCGTGACAGACGACCGCGCAGGCGGCCCAGACGTCCCTCAGCCGGGTCGATGGAGTCAATCTGCTGTTCTGCTTCTGGCTCTGGCGTCGGCTCCGGCGCAGCTTCCGGCTCCGGCTCTGGCGTCGGTTCTGGTTCGGGAGTCGGCTCCGGCTCCAGCTCCGGTTCAGGAGCAGGAACTACCTCTACCTCAGGCTCTGCTTCGGGCTCTGGTTGTGGTTCCGGCTCGGGCTCTGATTCCTCTTCCCCGGCCGTTGGCAAATCGATTGGGATTTCCCGCATTACGCGGTCATAATCCCCCTCCATTTCGGTGGGGTTATCCGGAATAACCAGTCGACCTTCTGGTTTCAGCAGTGAACCGTCCGGCTGATCGGCAGGTATATCAGCCTGCTTTTCCTCTGGCTCCGGGGCCTGCTTTTCAATCGGCTTTTCCGCCGGTTTCGGCATCGGTTTTTCAACCGGCTGCTTCTCGCGGGTATCAGTCCCACCACCGGCCGGAGCGAAGTTAAAACCACTAGTGGCCTGGTAATTTCCAGACTTCTCCTGCTGGGTGAGTTCCTTAGTATCTTCCTTCGCAAAGGAAATGCGCTGGTTCTTCCTGCGGACATAGCCCACAACAAAGAGCAGCGCGATAATAACGACAATCGCGACGACAAGGAGTATCCACTGAGTTGGAGTCATAACTCTCATTATGCAGTATCAACG
The DNA here is from genome assembly GCF_001076435.1 of Corynebacterium sp. 401_CJEI. Classification (NCBI taxonomy): domain Bacteria; kingdom Bacillati; phylum Actinomycetota; class Actinomycetes; order Mycobacteriales; family Corynebacteriaceae; genus Corynebacterium; species Corynebacterium sp. 401_CJEI. The sequence goes on along the minus strand of NZ_JVIP01000042.1, from coordinate 35,354 downwards.
ACTCTTCCTCACTTACTCCGCGCTTACTCCGCTCCTGTCGACGGAGTTGCGGATGCCGGTGACATTCGCTGCGAGATTACTCGAGTCACACCATCGCCCCGCATGGTCACGCCGTAGAGCACATTCGCAACGTCCATTGTTGGCTTCTGGTGCGTAATGACAATCAGCTGACTGGTCGCGCGGAGTTCCTCGAGCAGCGCAATAAGGCGACGCAGGTTAACGTCGTCAAGCGCGGCTTCCACCTCGTCGAGTACGTAAAAGGGACTCGGGCGCGCGCGGAAAATAGCGACGAGCATTGCCAGCGCCGTCAGCGACTTCTCGCCGCCGGAGAGCAACGACAGCCGCTTAACCTTTTTGCCCGGCGGGCGGGCTTCAACCTCGATACCTGTCGTGAGCAGGTTGTCCGGCTCGGTGAGAACCAGTCGTCCGTCGCCGCCCGGGAAAAGCGTTTGAAAGACTGCGGGGAATTCTGCCTCGACATCGTTCCACGCGTCTGTGAAGAGCTGCAGGATCGTGGCATCGACTTCCTCGACAACATCGGTGAGGTCCTGGCGGGCCTTGAGGACATCATCGAGCTGCGTGGATAGGAAAGAGTAGCGCTCCTCCATCGCCTTATACTCCTCCAGCGCCAACGGGTTGACGCGGCCGAGCACACGCAGATCCTTCTCCGCCTGTTTGAGCTGCTTCGTCACGGCTGCGCGGTCGAAGTTCTCATCAGGAGCAAAGTCCGCGAGCAGGTCATCGACAGACAGCCCCAACTGGTCGACGATGCGCTCTGCAGCCTCGGTCACGCGGACCTGCGCCTGCGCACGGGCGATGTCGCCCTGGTGCGCGGAATCCGTTAGCTGTGCCAGCTCACGTTGCGCCGTATTTGCCTCCGTCCGGGCCGCTGATAGTGCCTGCGACACTGTCTTCTTCTGCGCCTCGGCATCGTCGCGATCGGCCTCTGCCCGCGCCAACGACACGTTGACCTTCGCATGCAAATCCTCAGCCAGCTCCGCGACAACTTCTGCCAATTCGCGCTGGGCAACCTTCGCCATCTGCGCCTGCTCATGGCGGGCCTTCGCTACGCGCTCCGATGCAGCCTGGCGACGGAGCCGCTCGGCCTTGCCTCGTACACTCGACAGTCGCTCCTCTGCCGTACGCAGCGACAGACGCGCCTCTGTTTCCATGGCGCGCACAGCCGTCAGCGCCTCCGAGGCCCGATCACGTTCGCTTGTCGACGGTTCCCCCTCCTCGGGGTCACGGTCAACGCGTGCCAAGCGGTCTGCGACCTCCGCCAACTCCTTCTGGAGCTTCGTTACTCGGTCCGCGGCTTCGGCTCCGCGCTGCTCAGCACGTTCGGCATCATGCACCAGGCCGGACAGCTGCGCTGTGGCCCGAGTTCGGGCATCCGTGAGGACCTTCATACGACTCTGATGTTCACGCAACGCAGCACGGGCGGCCGCCGCGTCCGTGCGGCGGTCCTCTTCTTCGGCCTGTGCACCGGAGAGCACACCACCGAGGTCACTCAAACGCACCTGTGCTTCTGCTAGTTCTTCGCGAGTCTTAGCAATGTCGGCGGCGATTTCCACACCTGATGCAGTGCCACCAGCACCGCCAGCTACCCAACCAGAGCCACGCAGCACACCATCGCGGTCAACAACGCGCAGTCGAGTATCCTGCGACACTAACTCACGGGCAACGTGCTCGTCGTCGCAGGCCACGACATCAACGAGCAGAGAGGTCAACGAACCCGAAAGCTCCGCCGGCACTGTCACATGATCGAGCAGCCAGGATGCCTGTGCGGGCAGAGTGATGTCCAAGCGCCAGGAGTCGGATGCATCCGCAGAATTGATAACAACGGCACTGCCCTTGCCCGTGGCCACCAGCTCGTCGATAAGCGAATCTCCACTGCCCTCGCTGACCAGTGCTTCGGCGGCCGCGCCGAGGGCGGCAGTGAGCGCTTTTTCCCAGCCAGCGTCGACATCGATGACTTCAGAGAGAACGCCGAGTTCGTGTTTTTCACGTAGCCACGCGGTGCCGTCGTTGGCAGCGGCGGTGCGGGCGGTCTCCAGAGCTTCGATGCGGGCGGACAGACCTGAGACGCTGCGTTCAAGGTCGCGCTCGTCAGCGCGGAGTTCTTTCAACCGTGTAGAGGCCAGCTCTGCTTCTCGGTTGGCCTGTTCATAAGCACTCTGCAGCTCGGGACCTTCGAATTCTGCCTCGGCTAGCTCCTGCGCGGCGTTTTCCACAGCTTCGGTGGCATCGGCACGGCGTTCGTCGGCCTCATTGGTTTGCTCGGCAAGGCGTGCAGCTTCAGCTTCGGCGGCTTCCAATCGGGTGCGCAGAGATTCTTCTGCGGAAATGAGGCGAACCACGCCTTCGCGACGGTCGGCGATTGCGCGAACGGCAGCGAGGTGCTCCGCTTCGGCTTCGCGGAAAGTCTCCTCGGCGTCGAAGAGCGTTTCGCGGATTTCCTCCAGTTTTTCGCGGGCCTCTGCCTCAGCCTCAGCGAGCGTGGCTTCTTCGGTGGCGGCATCGTCGGCACGCTGCTCCAGGAAGTCCGGGTCTGGGCCTACCCACGGAGCGACAGAGTGGTCGGCTGCGCGATCGGCGGCGATGCGGGCCGTCGCTTGGATACGCTCACCGAGTGCGGAGAGACGGAACCAAAGGTCACGGGCAGCATCGGCAGCTGGAGTGATGTCCTCCAGTTCGGCTTCGAGTTCTGCAGTGCGCTCAGCGGCAATCTCGGCTCGCTCCGTGGCGGCCTCCACCTTTTCCTCAATGAGCTTGGCTTGACCAGCAATGTCATTGAGGCTGTCCTGCAAATCCACGAAGTCCGCGGCAGCCAAACGCAACTTGGCGTCGCGCAGGTCTGCCTGCACAGTCTGGGCGCGAGAGGCGGCCTCAGCCTGACGCTTCAGCGGTTTGAGCTGACGGGAAAGCTCACCTGTCAGATCCTCCAGCCGGTCGAGATTGGCCTGCATCGACTGCAGCTTGCGCTGCGCTTTTTCCTTGCGACGGCGGTGTTTGAGCACGCCTGCGGCTTCTTCAATAAACGCACGACGCTCCTCTGGCCGCGACTCCAGAATCTGCGAAAGCCGGCCCTGGCCGACGATGATGTGCATCTCGCGGCCAATACCGGTGTCGCTGAGGAGCTCTTGGACATCCATGAGGCGGACGCGAGAACCGTTGATTTCGTACTCACTTGCGCCGTCGCGGTACATGCGACGCGTGACAGAGACTTCCTTATATTGAATGGGAAGTGCCCCATCGGAATTGTCGATGGTAAGAGTTACCTCCGCGCGCCCCAAGGGCTTTCGCCCGGAAGTTCCCGCGAAGATGACATCTTCCATTTTGCCGCCACGGAGAGTCTTGGCGGAATGCTCACCCATAACCCACGCGAGGCCATCGACGACATTCGACTTACCAGATCCATTCGGGCCGACAACTGCGCAGATGCCGGGCTCGAATTTCATCGTCGTCGCCGAAGCGAAGGATTTAAAGCCCTTCAGAGTCAGCGATTTCAAATACATGGGGCAATATCTTACCCGTAGTTACGGTTTGGAGCTGAATTACCCCAAGCACGCACCCTGTTACACAAGATTGTTTACACAGCGTTGTTTACACCACTGCCTGCTTAGTTGACGCGTAGGCCGACTCACCGTGCTGAGCGACGTCGATACCAGAATGCTCCTGCTCGCCGTGGATACGCCAACCGACGGTTGCCTTCAGGACTCGGGCAATGATGTACGTCAGCACGCCTGAGAACACCGCTGCGACGACAGCAATAATGACCTGGATGGCAAACAACTTCAGGCCGTCGATGCCACCGCCGGTAAGCAGTCCGCGATCATTAGCCAGCAGGCCAACACCAATCGTTCCCCACATAGCTGCAACCAGATGCAGACCAACCACATCCAGGGTGTCATCGAAGTTGAATTTGTACTTCAAGCCCACTCCCCAGCAACCCAGCGCACCGCCGATATAGCCCAGAATGATTGAGGTCACTGGGTTCATATCTCCTGCGGCCGGAGTAATAGTCACAAGCCCTGCGATGACACCCGAAGCGGCGCCCAGCGAGGTGGGATGCCCATCACGAATACGCTCGAGTGAAATCCAGCCGAGCATCCCCACGCACGCTGCCACCGTCGTATTCAGCCATGCCAGACCAGCGACACCGTCGGCCGCAAATGCCGAACCGCCGTTGAAGCCGAACCAGCCGAACCACAGCAGTGCAGCACCCAGCATGACGAGTGGCAGATTGTGCGGGCGATGCTGGCTGCCATCGATGGACTTGCGCTTACCGACGATAATCGCCAGCACCAAAGCGGCAGTACCAGCAGCAATGTGCACAACCGTACCGCCAGCGAAGTCAATTGGAGCGATCAATGCTTCACCGTCAGCGGTACCGAACAGCTTTGCCGACAGCCCCTCTGCCGAGTGGCTCAGCAGGCCACCGCCCCAGACCATGAAGGCCATTGGGAAGTACACCAGCGTCGTCCAGAAGCCGACGAAAATCAACCAGGTGGACAACTTCACGCGTTCGGCCAGCGCCCCAGAGATCAGCGCTACAGAAATCGAGCAGAACGTGAGCTGGAACCCAATGTCGATGATGTTTGGGTAACCGTTCGCACTCGCAATGTAGTTGCCGTCGCCATCCGTGATTGAGTTACGCAGACCGAAGAACTCGAATGGGTTGGCAAAAACACCACCGATCGACTGCGATCCGTAGGACATCGACCAGCCCCACAGCACGTAAATGGCACCGACAACGCCGACAGCACCAAAGCTCATCATCATCATCATGTTGAGCACCGACTTCTGTCGCGACATGCCGCCATAGAACAGCGCGAGCGCCGGTGTCATCAGCAAAACCAACGAAGCCGAAATCAGCATCCACGCTGAGTTTCCAGACTGTGCAATTACTTCTTCAGGCGTCATATGTGCCTCCCCTGCCTGTCAGTAGGTAGTTATTAACTTAATCCACTCGCCTTTCGTATTTACGTATTCTTTTTCCCGGTTGCGTAGGTTTTTAGCGCTCTGAGACCTCTACAACGCACCAATCGACTACCTCAAGACACGAAAAATCCCCCGCCAACTGCGCAAAAACAATGACATAGAGCGAGGGATAGAACGTATTCGAATTTTTCGGATTCCTACACCGACATGGGGGGGAGGAAGGCAGTTGGCACCCGCTTAACGACGGTCAAACGTGCTCAATGCACCCTTCGGTTCCTGCCATAACGGCACCACTGCCGTCACATCGCCCGGAGTATTCGGCCCCTCAAGCCAAGCGAGCAAACTCTCACAGTCTGCCCGTGGCCCTTCAGCAACAACTAACACCCGACCATCCGGGTAGTTCTGGGCGTAACCAACCAACCCCAACTCCAGAGCCGTCGCGCGGGTGTACCAGCGAAAACCAACACCTTGAACACGACCGTGTACCCACGCGGTGAGGCGGACGTCGTTAAGCAACATCGGACTCACGCACTGTCATCGGGTCGGAACCGTCCCAGCACTCAATCTTGTCGTGGCCGCGGACGTTAGGCAGATCATCGCGGTGGAATACCGGATTAAGCCCCTTGGACTTCTGCTCGGAGTAATTCTTTAGTAGGGCGACAGCTACGCCGCCCAGCGGCAGAATGGCGATGATATTGATGGTGGCCATGAGTGCGGAGAAAGTATCTGCAAGCGACCAGACGAGCGGCACGGAACCGACAGCTCCGCCAATCACGCACAGGATGACCAGGACACGCACGGTGTTCAGGACAGCCTTGCTCTTTGACAGGAACGGGATATTCGCCTCGGCGTAGTAGTAGTTACCCACCAGCGAGGAGAACGCGAGGAAGAAGATGATAACCGTGACCGCGTGGATGGCCCACGTACCCACCTGCGCCGACAGCGCAGCCTGAGTTAACGCGGTGCCCTCCGCATCGCCGCCGAAGGTCGGATCGGACAACAGGATGATAACTGCGGTGATAGTACAGACGACCCAGGTGTCGAAGTAGACGCCCATCGTCTGGATGAGGCCCTGTTTGACCGGGTGCGACACCGACGCCGTAGCCGCCGCATTTGGTGTGGAACCCATACCGGCCTCGTTGGAGAACAGACCACGGCGAATACCCTGCATCATGGCGGTACCGACAGCGGCACCAGCGATCTCACGGATACCGAAGGCGTGCTCGAAGATGAGCTTGATCATGCCCGGCACTTCAGTGATATTGAGAGCCAGCACAATCAGACCGAGGATGATGTAGGCCACGGCCATGATCGGTACGACAATTTGCGTCACCGCCGAAATGCGCTGCACACCACCGAAGATGATGACGCCGGCCAAGATTGCCAGCACAATGCCGACGCAGAATTTAAAGATCGGCGTTCCCTGACCAGTCGACTCAGCCACAGCCGCCGTGATTGAGTTGGACTGCACCGCATTGAACACAAAACCGTAGGTCACCGTGATAGCGATGACGAAGAGCGACGCCATCCAGCGCCAGTTCTCTCCCAGCCCCTTGGTGATGTAGTACGCGGGCCCTCCTCGGTAAGAGTCCTTATCCCGCACCTTGTACAGCTGCGCCAGCGTCGACTCCACGAAGCTGGTAGCACCGCCAATCGCAGCGAGCAGCCACATCCAAAACACGGCACCTGGCCCACCCGTAGTGATTGCCACCGCCACACCTGCGACGTTACCGGTACCGACACGCGAGGCAGCAGAGATTGTGAAGGCCTTAAAGGCCGAGATGCCCTTGACCCCCTCGGAGATGTCAGACGGCTTTTCGGTAATTGCCTTGAACATCTCCGGGATGTACCGGAGCTGCACCACAATGGTCCGCCAGCAGAAGTACAGGCCTGCACCGCTGAGTAGCAGAATCATGAACAGCCAGTACTTGTCATTCCAGGCGTTGACCCAATCGGTCGCTTGTTCCATGAAGCTCATAAGGAAATTCTAGCGCTGACAGGTGGGACACAGATAACTCGATCTATTCCCAAATGGCAGACGGACAATTGCGCGCCCACACCTCGAGCACGGCTCCCCCGCTTGGCCATAGGCGTTCAAGCTCCGCTCGAAATAGCCACTTTCGCCGTTGACATGCACATATAACGCATCGAAGCTCGTGCCACCCGCCGCTAGCGCCCGCTGAAGTACCGCTTGCCCCTCGCGCAAAAGTTTCGCTAAACGACGGACCGAAAGGTCACACGCCGGCACGCGCCCATCGACCTTCGCTGCCCAAAGCATTTCGTCGGCATAGATGTTACCGATACCCGACACAATGTTCTGGTTGAGCAATACGGCCTTAATCGGCGAACGCGACTTCATCATGCGGTGTGCAAGTGCAACCACATCGACAGTTGGCTCCAATAGATCGGGCGCGATCTTGGCTGCGGGTTCCGGAACAAAGCGACCGTGGGATTCGACCATTTCACAGGCCCAGACCCAACCAAAGGTGCGCTGATCGTTGAAGTTGATAAGGTGCCGAGCGCCGTCCGGCAGGGCTATGTCAAATGCGGCCCTGGTGTGGCGTCCGGGCAGCGTATCGGGCGTGTACGGAGCTTCCACACGCAATTGGCCGCTCATACCCAGGTGGATGGCAATTGCGGAGTCGTCGTCAAGCGTGAGCCACATGAACTTGCCGCGGCGATCCGTAGCGATAACCGTGCGCCCGCGCGTGCGACCGATAAACTCTGCGGCACCACCGGGTTGGCGCCGCACGGCACGAGCGTTGTAGACGAAAGTGTCCTCGATGCGGCCACCGACGACGTAAGCGTCGAGACCGCGGCGTACGGACTCGACTTCAGGAAGCTCGGGCATTATGCCAGTGCAGTATGCGCCTGATGCGCGGCGTGCATCTCGGCTTCCTTCTTCGTGGCGCCGGTACCGCTGCCCTTAACCACGCCGTCAACCAGCACGTCGACGTAGAAAGTTAGGTCATGGTCGGGGCCGGTGGTGCGCACGGTGTACTCGGCAGCCGGTAGTTGCTTGACCGCCAGGCGCTCCTGCAACAGCGTCTTCCAGTCACGACCGCGAGACTCAGTCGGGGCATCGTCAATCATCTGGTTAAACAGGCGAAGCACGGTCTCGCGGGCAACCTCGAAGCCATGCTGCAGGTAAATAGCACCCAGCAGCGCCTCGGTGGTGTCAGCGAGAATCGAGTGCTTATCCGCGCCACCGGTGGCCTTCTCACCGCGGCCGAGGAGAATGTGCTCTCCCAGCCCGATACTGCGGGCCAGGTCAGCCAGCGCGTACATGTTCACGACACCTGCACGCATCTTGGAAATATCCTGCTCAGCGCGGTCCGGGAAGCGACGGTAGAGTTCTTCAGCAACGCACATGCCCAGCACGGCGTCGCCCAGGAACTCTAGCCGCTCGTTATTGGTCAGCATGCCATTTTCATTCGCGAAACTGCGGTGGGTCAAAGCGAGCTTCAGGGACTCCTCTGGTAGCTCAACACCGAGTTTTTCCAGCAGCGGGGCGTGATCGACGGCCTCGAAAGCCGCCTTTCTAGCCGCCTCACCGGTTAGCCGACGCTTGCGGCTCATCCGTTATATCTCCTTTAAAGTCTTCGTCTAAGTCGTCGTCGATTACTTCTCGTCGCCGAGCGAGCCAAACTTTTCCGCCAGGCCAGCCCAACGCGGATCAATGCGCTCCTCTTCACCCGAGATGCCGTCTGGCTCCGGCACTTCTGAGTCCGACTCAGCACAGCTGGAATCGAAATCCAGACAGGTCGGATTGAAGGGCAGATTCAAGCCCGCCTCATCGATGACGGCTTGAGTGATATCCACCGTATTGTCGACGATCTGGCCAACTTCGTCCTCGAGGTCTTCTTCCTCGGCATCGTCGCCTGTGATGAAGTCCTCGTTGTTGGAAAAGACAGCCGAAATGTGGAAGCTGAGCTCCGGATTCAGCGGGGCTAGGCAGCGCACGCACTCGCCGGTGGCCTTGGCAGTCACAGTCGCGTCAACCATGACACCGCTGCCGAGGTTCGTGACAATGCCGTCAACGACAACCTCCTCGCCAGCGGCGATGCCAATCATCTCGACACCAACGCGGACAGGGCTATCGCCTACCTTGCGGAACTGCTCGGGCATGCCGCCCTGCAGACATGTCGAAACGTCCAGAACAAATGGGGATGAGTCAGTCATGATAGACCTCAGTCTACCCCGAAGATGCGCTAACGCTCGTACCGGCGGCGTTCCTGTCCCTCGGAGAAGGAAGACGGCGCGTTCTGAGCCCCTGCACCACCGCCGACGGCACCGGCTCCCGAACGCAGTACCGAGCGATTGCGACCGACATTGCGCAGGGTCTCCTGGAGAGTCCGTTCAAACTCGGCGAGCTTGGAATCAACGTAGCGGTCACACTCTTCACGGAGGCGAGAGGAATCCGCGTGTGCGTCGGAAAGCAGACGATTCGCCTCGTCGTTGGCTTCGCGGACGACCGTTGACTCAGCGACCAGGCGAGCCTGCTCCTCGCGGCCTTCCGCAACGGAACGCTCGTAGGATTCGTTACCAGCGTGAATCAGGCGATCGGACTCGGCAGAAGCACGATCCACAATGCTGTCGTACTCGTGCTGAGCATCCTCGCGGAGGCGACGGGCGTCGTCCTCAGCGGCCGCGACGGTGCCAGCTGCGTGGGCATTGGCATCCTCGACGGTGTGGTTAGCGCGGGCCTCGGCCTCGTCGACAATGCGATGGGCTTCTTCATCCGCAGTCGAAATGGTGTTGTTCGCCCGGGCTTCAGCATCGTTGATAATCTCATCCCGCTGGTCCAAGACATCCTGCGCGTCATCGAGCTCAGCCGGGAAAGCATCCCTCAGCTCATCGAGCAACTCGAGAACACGCTGACGCGGAACCATACAATTGGCCGACAGTGGCACGCCGTGTGCCTCTTCTAGGATCTGGACCAGTTCATCAAGAGATTCGAAGACGCGAAACATGACTTACATGCTACTTCAGTCGGCGCTGCAGGGCGTGCAAGACAGGCTCAGGAACTAGCCCTTCCACCGAACCGCCGTAGCGAACAACTTCCTTCATCAGTGTCGACGACACATGACCGTACTTCGGATCAGCTTCCACAAAGAGAGTCTCAATGCCCGTCATGCGCCGATTCATCTGCGCCATGGGAGCCTCGTACTCGTAGTCCGCCGCCGAGCGCAGCCCCTTGACCAGGCAGGAGATGCCCTGCGCGGAGGTGTAGTCAACCAACAGCTTCGACCAGGAGTCCACCTGCACATTGTCCAAGTGCTGCGTGCACTGCCGAATGAGGTCCATGCGCTCTTCGACATTGAACATGCCCTGCTTATTCGGGTTGTGGGTAACCAGCACGGTCACCTGATCGAATTGGCGCGCGGCACGCTCAATCACATCGAGGTGACCAGAGGTCATGGGATCGTAGGAACCGGGGCAGCATGCGTGAGTCATAGAGGTCAAACCACCTTTGGCCGTCGTAAAGCGTAAAGAAGAACGTTAAGCGTTGTAGATAGCGGTGTCGAAGCGCGCCAAACCGTGAATGCGACGCTTCAGCTTCTGCTGGAGCTGTTCGTAGCCCTCGGGCCACTGCGTCTCCTCGTCATCGCGGTGACGCTCCACAGTCACGACCGCGCCCGGCGCGAGGAAGCTACGCAGCGCCTCGAGCATCTCTGTAACGGCCTCCCCCACCAACTCATAGGGCGGATCCGCGATGACGCGGTCAAAAGGCTCGCCCGGCGCGCCCGCAAGGTACGACGACACTTTCATCGGAGACAGGGCCACATCGGGATGCCCCACGGTGCGAATGTTCTTTTCAATAGCGGCAATGGCGTTCGGATCGTTTTCCACCAACACGACGGAACGCGCGCCGCGAGAAGCCGCTTCCAAACCGAGCGCACCCGAGCCAGCAAACAGGTCGAGAACGCGAGTTCCCTCTAGCCCAAAGCGTGTGGACCAGGAGGAAAAGATGGCTTCCTTCGCGCGGTCACTAGTTGGCCGAGTGGTCTCTCCCTTAGGCGCGACTAGCCTACGACCGCGTGCCTCACCTGCAATAATGCGGGTCATCTACTTCCCTTCGTGCGATGTGTTCTCGTTGCCGTTGTGCTGTGCCGTGGCGCTGTGAGTTGCTGGCGTGATTCTTGCCAGCAGCTGACCGCCTTCGACATCCACAAATTGATCTGCCGCCACCTCCGCGACCGTGCCCGGGCAGGGCGCTAAAACCGGCGCTTCTAGCTTGACGGCCTCCACGACCGCAATAACCTGACCGGTCGTCACCGAGTCTTTCTCGGCGACCTCCCAGCGGACTACTCCTGCAAAAGGTGCACAGACATCTACCATGCCCAACAGTCTACTTTGGTCTTACTAGGAGCGGTCCAAGTAGTTCGACTGCTCTTCATCGATATCGGAGATAAGCTCTCCCACAAGCCTCTCATCAACATCGAGAAGAGCCATGGCATCATGTCGGGTGCGCTCGATGATTTCGCCGTCGGTGGTGAGGTCCACCAGGCCGAGGCCGGTTGCCAGTCCCGATTGGTCATCGCCGAGCAGATCGCCGAAACTACGCGTGGCCAGGTCCAGCTCCGCCAGTTGAATGCCGTCGGTGGTGGCGGCAATGCGGTCCAGCCGGGTGCGCTCCGGTGTCTGCGAATGCGTGTGTGTACATAGGAAGCACAGGCCACCACGGTCACCACGGCCGACACGACCGCGCAGCTGGTGAATCTGCGAGATACCGTAGCTCTCGGCGCGGCGAATCATCATGATCGTGGCCTCTGGTACATCCACGCCGACTTCGATAACTGTGGTGGACACCAGCACATCCAGCTGTCCTGTGGCAAAGGCCTGCATCACGCGGTCTTTGTCCTCCGGTGCCATATTGCCGTGCAACTGACTGATACGTACACCGGGCAGTTTTTTCCTCGCTCGGTCGAACACCGCCTCCACGGACTCGTCGAGGAACTGTTCCTCATCGCGGGTAATGCGGGGACAGACAATGAAGGCGCGGTTGCCCTTGGCCACTTCTTCCCCAATGCGCTCCCAGGTTCGTGCCTCCCAGCGGGGTTTCTCCAGCGTCGGTACGACAAAGGATTGGATTTCCTGACGTCCCCGTGGCAATTCCGTCAACTGCGAAACTGCGAGGTCGCCAAAAATGGTCATCGCTACCGTGCGCGGAATCGGGGTTGCCGACATCACCAACAGATGCGGTGTCATTCCACCCCGTCCCCTGCTTCGCAGCTGATCGCGCTGGCGCACACCAAAGCGGTGCTGCTCATCGACGACCACCAGCCCGAGATCGAAGAACTCCACGCCCTCACTGAGCAGGGCATGCGTGCCGACGACAATGTCAGCCTCCCCGTTGACTGCCTCCAACAGGGTTGCCCGGCGCTCCTTCGTCGACATCGATCCCGTCAACAGTCGTACAGTCACTGCTACTCCGGCTTGCTCCAGCATCGCTGTCAGCGATCGGTAGTGCTGTTGGGCCAGGACTTCCGTCGGCGCCAGCATCGCGCACTGCCTGCTGGAATCGACTGCTTGCAGCATTCCCAGTAGGGCCACCACGGTCTTACCCGAGCCGACTTCACCTGCTAGCAGGCGGTTCATCGGGTTAGACCTCGCTATATCCTGCGCGATATCGGCTGCGACCGCGACCTGACCGTCGGTAAGCGAAAACGGCAACCCCCGGCGTAGCTCGTCGCGAAGTCCCCCGGCGACTTCCATGCAGGCCGGAGCGGTGAGACTCGCTTGAGTACGCTTGCGTGCACCAACGGCGAGCTGGAGCTCAAGCGCTTCGTCGTACTTCAGTCGGGCAAGCGCGATGTCGGGGCCCGCGATGGAGGGAAAGTGTGCGCCACGCAGTGCGGAGTCGAAATCGGTAAGTCCCTCCGGCGTGGCGGGCAATGGGTCTGGCTGCAGCGGTAACCATTCGAGGATGCGCTGCATGTACAGAGCCAGGTGAATACCCGCTACTCCTTTACGGCCACGGTAAATGGGCAGATAGGGGCGCGTGAGCAGCCGCTGCATCTCCGCAATCCCCTTGGCTGTCTTCGTCAGTGTGGCCAGCTTGCCAGTGGCTGCGCCTACCGAACCATCGGCTTTAAGCACCATGCAATCAACATTTTTCAGCTGTAGCTCATTGCGGAACTCGCTGAGCGTGCCAACAATGAGTAGACGCACACCGGGGTGCAGCATATTGCGCAGCCATTCGGCACCGAAAATCGCGGCCGGAAGAATGCGCACGCCGTCGCTGACATAGATTTTCAGTGGCTTGCGTCGGTCGGCGAAGGCGGGCGCTGGCGAAATGCTGTGCACCTCCACGACTGTGGTGATGGTGTCGCCAATGTCGGAAAATGACACATCTAAGCTCTTACCCTGCGCCACGTAGCGCTTCGGGAAATTCGTCAGCGCATCCGAGACGGTCTCCATACCAAAAGCCGTATGCAGCTTCTTTGCAGTCTTTGGCCCCACCACGATATTCAGGGGCGTGCGCGCATAATCCGAGCCGAGCCATCCGAGCATCGCGCTACTCGATTCCTACCTGCACCAGCTCATCGATGCCGGTCGCATCATAGGCTACGACCTCCACAGGCTTGTCCAGCCGCGCCCGCACTTGCGCTATGTCCACGCCCTCAGCTCCGCGCCCGAGCAGCAGAGTCACTAGTTCCCCGCCGCCAGCCAACAGGTCTGAGATGGTCTCTGTGAGCGCGTCAGTCAGGGGCTTATCGACGTCCGCAGCGACTACAGCCGTTCGCGTGCCATTGGCAGCCTCTCCCATCGCATACGCAGCAACCGCCAGCGGCAGCTCAGCCGAATGCACGGCCAAGGCAGCAAGGCCAGCCGGAATGGAGTCTGTGGACACTACCGCGAGAGTCGGATTAGCCGCAGCAGCAGCGAATTCGATATCCGCCAATTCCTGGTCGCTGACCAGCCCATTTGGCAGCAGGATAACCTCGTCCGCGCCCCTCATGGCAGTCAGTGCCTTGGTGACCACATTGTCAGCGAACTCCTGGTCGGCGATGGCTGCGCGATCTGTGGGAGTGGATGTGGGAGTCGGAGCGGGGGTCGGGCTGATAGCAATCGCCCCAGAGGAGGTGATGAGATCATTCAGCGGACCATCCGGCACTACCGCAATGAGGATGCGAGTGGAGTCAGGTGTTGTCTCCGGCTCATCGAGCACCTCGATACGGATGCGTTCCGGACGACCGAAGTCAAGTGCTGCCTCGATAACCGCGCCCGGCTCCACTGTGTGGATATGCACCATGTACTGCGCGGTCTCCGCATTACCAGCATCACCTGCGATGATGAGCGAATTGCCCAGCGGGTTCAACCGCTCTCGCAGCGCTTCCACCGCCTGGGTATCCGCCAAGGAAATCAGGTACATGACCTCCATCTCAACGGTGGCTACGTGTGGCGCGTCGACATGCAAATCGACCGGTGCGGCTGCGCGGCCGCTGACTTCGTCGGCAAGCGCGTCGAGCAGAATGACCAACCCCGCGCCGCCGGCGTCGACCACGCCCGCCTGCTGCAGTGCCGGGAGCTGGCTGGGGGTTTTCGCCAGCGCATCGCGAGCGGCATCCGCGATCGTGTCGGCGAGCTCCTCAATCGAGTCGCCCTCAAATTCCTCCGCGGCAATCGCGGCGTGCCGCAGGACTGTCAGAATCGTGCCCTCCACCGGATTGGCAATCGCTTGGGAAACATGTTGCACAGCTAGCTTTAGCGAGTGTTGTACCGACTCAACGCCAATGCCACTACCGGAGGCAGCCTCAGCCACCGCGCGAAAAACCTGCGAGAGCACAGTGCCCGAATTACCGCGGGCGCCGCGCACTGCACCGGCAGCTAGGGCCGCGGTGACTGCGCGAACATCGGAAGCGTCAGCCTTTTGCGCTTCCTCATAGGCCGAACTCAACGTCGCGAGCATATTCGACCCGGTATCGGAATCCGGTACTGGGAAGACATTGAGACTGTTGATCTCATCGCGGCGGGATTGAAGCGCGTCAATCCCCCGGGCAACCCAGCCGACAATGGCGGCAGAACCAATCTGCAAAGACATGAATTCCTATTCTAGCGTCCAGTCGATAGGGGTAGCTCCCTGACGAATCAGCGACTCATTGGCCCGGCTGAACGGACGCGACCCGAAGAACCCACGGGATGCCGACAGCGGTGACGGGTGCGGCGAACAGATGCAGTCCACGCCGGGGAGCCAACGCTGCAAACTCTGCGCGTCGCGTCCCCACAGAATGGCCACGAGAGGCTGATCACGGGCGACCAATGCTTTGATGGCATGCTCCGTGATTGCCTCCCAGCCCTTACCGCGGTGCGAGGCAGCAGCACCCGGGCGCACGGTCAGTACACGGTTGAACAGGGCCACGCCCTGCCTACTCCACGGAGTGAGGTCACCGTTGGAGGGAGTCGGGAGCCCCAGGTCGGAGGAGTACTCCTTAAAAATATTCGCCAACGACCGCGGTACCGGCTTCACATCCGGCTGGACCGAGAAGCTAAGCCCCATCGCATGCCCCGGGGTCGGGTACGGGTCCTGACCGATAATGAGCACCTTGACCTCATCGAATGGATAAGTAAAGGCGCGCAGCACATCGGTGCCCGCGGGCAGGTAACCGTAGCCGGCCGCGTTCTCCTCGCGCAGGAACTGCCCCATCCGGTGGATGTCATCGGCCACTGGCTCCAGCGCCTTCTGCCACCCTTCTTCGACCGGCAACGGATCCATGTCATGCAGCCTTTCTTCTCAAAACCTCTTCGAACTCTTAAAAGGAAACCCAACCGGCATCGCGGGCAGGAGGTTTGCCGTCGATAAGCACCGAATCGAACTTTTCCTTCGACACCGTACCGATAGCGCGGAACCCCGTCGGAGGCTCCCCCGGCGTCGAACCGATCAGTGTATGGTCCTCCCCTCCGGTGAGCACCCACTCCCACGGGTCGATGCCCAGGTATTCACCAGCGGCAATCTGCAACTCATCGGGCGCAATAGCACTGCTGTCAACTTCCAAAGTAACCCTGGAGGCCTGCGCAATAGCGCGGAGATCCACCACCAGTCCATCGGAATTGTCCGTCAGTGAACGCACACCTGTGGCTCGCGCCGTGGCACCCCTGCGATATTCAAATTCGGGCGTACAGTGTGCTGCCACCAGCTGCGCAAACTCACTCGGAACCTTTGCCGGGCTTCCGCAGTGCTGCAGCAGCGCAAGGCCCGCAGCAGAGTAGCCGATGCGTCCCGAAGCAATCACCGTATCCCCCGCGCGTGCCGCTGAGCGCAGCAGCGGCCGCCCAAGCCCACCGAGTTCGCCCATCGCACTGATGGAAATCACCAGAGAATCTCCGCTGACCATGTCACCACCGACGAGCTCCGCCGGACATTGCTTGCCTTCCTGCCACAACCCCTCGGCGATACCGGTGACCACACTCACCGGAGTATGCAACGGTGCTGAGATGGCGAAAAGCATGGCCGTTGGACGCGCACCCATCGATTCGATATCGGCGAAGTTCTGTACTGCGGCCTTAGCTCCAACTTGCTGAGGTGTCGACCAGTCCAGGCGGAAATGGCGCCCTTCCACCAACATGTCGGTGGAAGTGACAAAACGGGCGTTGGGGGTTGTCTGTGTCAAGACGGCGGCATCGTCGCCATTGCGTGCCGACGGGGCGATAGCCCGGATGGCCTCAATGACCCCAAACTCGCCAATATCGCCAATGGTCAATTCAGTCACAGTGTCGAGTCACATTCCTAATAGTCGATGGTTAACCGTTAATAGCGGAACCCGTCTCGGTATTGCCCCCAACCAATTGGAGTTGGTACCGGACAACGTAGAATCAGGCCCATGGTAGACGCACCCCCATCGGGAGAAACAGTTCAGTCCAAGGGTAGCCGGACACGCGCGGGCATCGCACTCGCTATCGCCATTATCTCTATCCTCGGCATCATTTTTGCCGCAAAGATTTACCAGGATAATCAGGCGACAAAGCCAGTCGCGATTTCCAACCCGGAGCTCCCCGCCAATGACTCGCCCGAGTGTGCGGAACTGCTCGACCGACTGCCAGATCGCGCCGCAGGTCTGGTTCGCGCCGACATTGCAGAGCCAGCTCCAGAAGGTGCCGCTGTGTACCGAAACTTGGAACAAGACCGCATCACGCTGCGCTGTGGCGCGAACGTACCTAGCCAGTACAACGAACTGGCTAAGACCGAAGAGGTCAAGGGCATTTCGTGGCTGCGTGTTGTCGACAGTACCGACGAGTCTTTGGCGACTTGGTTCACCGTCGGGCGCGAACCGGTTGTTGCAATTACCGCCGAAGGAAATGCAGAGGCGGAGGATGCCCTGAGTGACCTCGCCGAGGCGCTGCGCCCGGACTCCGCGTACAAGAACAAGCCGGAGCGCGGCGGCGTCCCACTGGTAGAACTGGCAGCTCCGGAAGCTGATAGGCGCTGCAGCGGCTTGGAGGCTGCCCTCCCCCGCGAGCTTGGCAACCGTCACCGTCTGAGCGCAGAGGAAATGCCGGCTGACATGCCGAAGGACATGGTCATTTGGGGCGGCACCCCAGCCGATCCGGTGGTGCTGCGCTGTGGTGTCGACGAGCCGGCTGGCTATAGCACCACCACGCAGCAGCTGACGCAGGTTGGCGACATTGTCTGGTTCAACGAACCAACGCTTTCCTCCGGTACCTCCGCCACCTGGTACGCCATGGGCCGGGAGCGCTTCGTCGCCGTTGAAATGCCGATGTCGGAGGCCAGCTCACTGATGCCGGTGCTCTCCTCGGTCATCGCGGACAACCTGGAGAACATCTCGCCGAGCGAAGAAAAGTAAGAACCAACTTCTATCGACGAGCTACTAGCGCCCGCTCAATCAGGGCGCTGAGCAGCTCCTCGTAGGCAACACCGGAAGCCGCAAACATCTGCGGGTACATCGAAATCGGGGTAAAGCCCGGCATGGTGTTGACCTCATTGATAATCGGGCCATTATCCGTGACAAAGAAGTCCACGCGAGTCAGCCCATCAGAGCCCAGTGCCCTGAACGCCCGACGAGCATCCGTGTCCAGTGCCTTCAAAACACCCTCCGGCAGCTCAGCCGGGATCTGCGCCGAGACGACATCATCCAAGTACTTGGTCTCAAAACCGTAGAAGCCCTCGTCAGAGTCCTCCGTGCCACGCAGCAACGACGGAACTGATACCTGCAGGCTGCCGTCAGCGCGCTGCAGCACACCAATCTCCACTTCGGCGCCGTCTACACCGGCCTCTACAATGACCTTCCAGTCGTGCTCTCGGGCCAGCTCTACCGCCGCATCCAGATTCGCCCAATCATCGACGCGGGAGATACCAATCGACGATCCACCACGGGCAGGTTTAACGAACACCGGCAGGCCAAGGGTCTCCTTGTCCTCGTCGGAAAGCGACTCGCCGACATGCAAAACAACCTGCTTGCCAATAGGAAGCCCCGCTGCCTGCAAGAGATTCTTCGTGCGTTCCTTATCCATTCCCGCAGCGGAAGCGAGCACGCCCGGGCCGACATAAGCAATGCCGGAAAGCTCAAAGAGCCCCTGAATCGTGCCGTCCTCGCCGTGCGGACCGTGGAGGACCGGGAAGATAACGTCGACGGTGTCGAAAACCTCGCCGGCGCGATCACCGGTGACGAAGCGGAATTCACCGCGGCGTGACGGCGAGGTGCTCAGCGCAACCTCCTCGCCCGGGATGACCTCAGGCATCGTACGCCCCTGCGTGCGCAGCGTATCCGTCTCACGCGTGCCGACGGTCCAGACACCATCCTTGGTAATACCAATGGGAACCACTCGGAAGCGGTCTTCATCCAGGTGATCCATAATTGCGCCGGCCGAGACACAGGAAACACTGTGTTCAGGGCTTGCGCCGCCGTAGATGACGGCGACGGAAATGCGATCTGCAGACGAGCTATTCGACGAAGTCATGGTGACTAAGTTTAGCCCCGACCTCGTTTAAGTGGTTACTCCGACTTGCGGCTGCGCCCCATCAGCTTGCGAATTGTCTCATCGACCTTCGCGCCTTCGTGGCAGACGGCGTAAACGGCCTCAGTAATTGGCATTTCCACGCCATTGCGACGAGCGAGGTCACGGACCGAGATTGAAGAAATCACACCCTCAGCCACCTGACCGCGCGTAGCGTGCTGCGCCTGCTCCATCGTGTCACCGCGACCGAGACGATCGCCGAAGGTACGGTTACGCGACAGCGGCGAGGAACAAGTGGCCACCAAGTCACCGAGGCCCGCCAATCCCGCGAAAGTCTTATCTTCTGCACCAACCGCGTCGCCCAGACGCGTGATTTCCGCCAAGCCACGGGTGATAATGGTTGCCAGCGTGTTCTCACCCAATCCTTGACCAGCGGCCATACCGCAGGCCAACGCAATGACGTTCTTGCAGGCACCGCCGATTTCGCAGCCGATCACATCGGTGTTGGTGTACGGGCGGAAGTAATTAGTGGCAACTGCCGCCTGAATCATCTTGGCGTTGTTCTCATCGGCGCAAGCAATCACCGTTGCCGCTGGCTGCTCCATCGCAACTTCGCGGGCGAGGTTCGGGCCGGACAGCACCGCAATACGCTCTGCTGGCAGGTCTGTGACCTCCGCAATGACCTCACTCATGCGCAGATGTGTCTCGCGCTCCACACCCTTGGCCAGGCTGAGCAGAATCGTCTCCGGCCCGATGAAGTCCTTCCAGACCTTGAGGTTGTCACGCAGAGTCTGCGAGGGCACGCCCAGCACCACCACATCCGCGCCCTTCAGCGCGGCCTCTGCATCCGAGGTGGCTTCGATGTTGCGCGGCAGCCCCAGACCAGGCAGGTAGTCGTGGTTTTCGCGGCTGATCTCAATACGCTGTGCCTGCTCCGCACGTCGCGACCACAGCCGTACAGGATTGCCCGCATCAGCAAAAACCTTGGCGAGCGTCGTGCCCCACGAGCCCGCACCCATCACTGAAACCTGCACCATCGCCGCGACCTTCCTCCGTTAGTCTCTAATCTCCAACAAGTCTAGCGAGACGTTCTCACACTGCGATACTAAACTAGGTCGGCGACAAAGGATTGAAAGGGAATTCACGATGATGCACGAAGAGGACAAGGACCTCAAGGGCGATACCTCCGTGACCGGTCGCCTGCGCCAGATTCCAACGAAGCCAGGTCAGGATGTCACCAAGCCGACCTTCGCGGCCGGCGCGGTTCTATGGCGCGGCGATGTCCACAACCCTGAAATCTGCGTGATTCACCGTCCCTCCTACGACGACTGGTCGCTGCCGAAAGGCAAGCTCGACGCCGGCGAGAACCTCATTGCCACCGCCGTCCGCGAAATCTGGGAAGAGACCGGTTACCGCGTCCGTCTGGGCAAGCTCGTCGGCAACGTCTCTTACCCTGTCGCCGGACGCACGAAGCTGGTCTGGTACTGGACCGCTGAGGTTCTAGACGGCGAATTCGAACAGAACTCCGAGGTCAACGAGCTTCGTTGGGTCTCCTGGGACGAAGCCGAGGAGCTACTGTCCTACGACCTCGACCGCGACGTGCTGGTCAAGGCCCGCAAGCGCATGAACAAGGAACCGGACACCCGTCTCATTCTGGTTCGCCATGGGCGTGCGCACCGTCGCACCAACTGGAACGGCAATGATGCACTGCGGCCACTGGATAAGAAGGGACGTCGTCAAGCGGAACTGCTCGTCTCTGCCCTGGAAGGCTTCCGCCCCGAGCGGGTCTACTCCGCCGAGCCCGTGCGTTGCCAGGACACCGTCGCGCCACTCGCCGCAGAGCTGGGCATGCAGGTCACAGTCGACGAACGGCTTGGCGACGAGCACTGGATTGCCAACCAGGTGGAGTCCAAGAAGGCCTTCGAGGACATTGTCGCGCTCGGCGGAGTCAGCGTGATCTGCTCTCAGGGCATCACCATCCCAGACCTACTTGCCGCCTGGTCCGCTGAGGGCACCCTGCCATTCGACGAGGAAATCTTGTGCAAGAAGGGCTCTGCCTGGGTGCTGGGCTTCAACGACGGTGTGATGACCACGGCTGATTACTACGCCTCGGCGCTGCCGGTGAAGTAGGTCCTACAACCTCGGATCCATCGGCTCTGACTCCAGCGCCAACACGCCGAAGACAGGGACGTGGATTCGATGCAGAGGCTCGCCCGCCGCTAGACGTTCCAGCGACTCAATGCCGAGGGCATACTCGCGCAGCGCTGAGGACTGCTTGTGCTGCAGATTTCGCCGCTTCAACTGCTCTTGACGCTGCGGGTGCAGGTAGTCATGCCCATAGATCATGCGCAGATACTCCCGCCCCCGCACCTTCATACCGGGCTGCACCTGGCGGTCCACTGCCGCGTTTTCCATTGGCTTGACGACGGCCCCCTCCCCGCCCGACTCTGTCAGTTGCAACCACCACTGCGATGCGGCCTCCACCTGTTCCGGGTCACTGGGGTCGAGGACGAAGCAGCGCGTCTGCCGGTAGATCTCACTGTCAGCTGCTACCAGCTGGTTCGCGATATCCAAGTGCCATGAGTGCGGCTTGTAGTGCCAGGTGGCATCCTCACTTGCCAGCACTTGGAAGGGTGCGAACTGAATCTTGTTGTCGCTGTCGACATAGCGGTTGTAAGCAGCGCGGAACTTCTCGAGCTCGTCCAGAGTCTGTTCTGGAGCGGGACCGCCGACCTCTATTCTCCTGCCGGTAGCTGCCTGCAGAGCGGCCGCGAGCTGTCTGGCAGCACCAATACCGGCGGCAGCAGTGGGTGCATAGATGTCGTCGATAAGCCCTTGCGCCTTGAGATTCCAAGGCAATACTTCGCCGTCGAGCAGGACCCAGTCGCCGAATTGGTCGAAAAGCCCGGCGCGCTCTGCGGCCTTGGTCATTTCGTCGAGTGCTGGATTCTTACCGTCGAAGAAGGCGCGTCCGGTACGGGTATATGCGTAGGTGCTAGCACCGAAACGGGTCTTTGCTCCTGGCCGAATCAGGCAGAGCACAGCTCGGGAACCCATGTGCTTTTCCTGACAAATGACCTGGTCAGTGTGTTCAGCGTAGTAGCGGAATGCCTCCTCCGGGTGTTCCAGGAAGCCTTCCCGCTGTGAGGTCGGCGCCGGTGACATGGTCGGTGGCAGGTAAGGAATTCTCTCCGGCGCGAGCGTGAAACGGCTGATGGTTTCCAGCGCTGCAGCCGCGCGGCCACTATCAATGCGGATGCGTCCATGGCGCCCAGTCTGGATACCATCGACGTCTAACACGTCAGTGATACGCAGCTCGGACTCCGGTCGGTTGGTGGTCTTGCGGGATGGGGCCTCCCACCACGTCTGCTTTGCATCGACCTGCACGTTCTCTAGTTCGGGATAGCGCAGTGCAGAGAGCTTACCGCCGAATACGCAACCGGTGTCGATGCACATGGTGTTATTGACCCAGCGCAGACGGTCCGCTTCCATGTGGCCATAGACAACACGGGCGGCACCGCGGTAGTCCGCCGCCCAATCCAGACGTTCTGGCAGGCCATTTTCATCGAGCTTGCCAGTAGTCGCACCGTAGAGCGCGAACTCGCGGACTTTTCCAGAGGCCCTGCCATGGAGGTGCTCAGGCAGTCCCGCGTGGGCTACGACCAGGGCTCCGTCATCAAGCACGTAGTGCACAGGCAGGTGGTCGATGAAGTCGCGGACGTCTTTCCGGAACTCCTCACTTTCGCCTGCGAGCTGAGTGAGCGTTTCGGCCAGCCCGTGGCCCGTGGTGACGTTGTGGCCGTCGAGGGCGCGCACCAACTTAGAGTCGTGGTTTCCGGGCACGCAGAGAGCATTGCCGTCCGAGACCATCCCCATGACCAGCTTCAAGACGGCTGGGCTATTGGGGCCGCGGTCAACGAGGTCACCAACGAAAATGGTCTTGCGGCCATCTGGGTGATGAGCATTGCTGCCATCCGCCGAGAGCTCGTAGCCGAGCTTCTCCAGCAGTGCGGTCAGCTCGTCGAAGCAACCGTGGACATCGCCGATGATGTCGAAAGGGCCGTGGAGATCGCTGCGATCGACCTTCAGCGGCACACGTTCAATGGTGACGTTGTCGATTTCCTCCGCGGAATTCAAGATGAAAACGTTGTGAATCTTCTCGCGCTTCAGGTGCTTGAGCCCTCGGCGCAGGTCACGGTGCTGGCGCTCCAACACCTCTACTCCGAAGTTGCGGTCAGTGCGCTGCCTGTGCCGCTCCTTCACCTCCGCCAACGGAAGATTCAAAACGATAGCAGCACTGAGCGCATGGTGTCTGCGCGCCAGCTTCACGAGCCGGGCGCGGTCCTGCGGTTTCACATTCGTCGCATCGACCACGGTGAGTAAGCCTGCTTCCAGCCGCTTGCCGACGATCGTCTCCAGCAGCTCAAAAGCAGGCGCCGTCGCCGCCTGGTCATTCGGATCGTTGGAAACAATGCCGCGACAGGTATCCGAGGAAACGACCTCAAATGGACCAAAGTGTCGTGCCGCAAAGGTCGACTTTCCAGCACCGGAGACACCGACCAGCATGACCAAGCTGAGGTTAGGAAGTGAGATGGTACTCATAATTAGCTCTCCTCTGCTCCGGTGAAGTCGTAGGAAAAGACCGCCATTTCTGTCGGTTGTCCATAGGTTTCGTGCACGTCCCCAATACCGTCGAAGTCCACCAGATAACCGAACTTCTCAGCCACGCCCTTCGCCCACTGTCGAAACTCCACGCGACTAAACTCGAAACGGTGATCCAGGTGTCGGAACTGCCCGGGCGCTAGGTTTGGATAGCACGCGTTATAGTCGCTGTTCGGCGTGGTGACGATGACGTACTGTGGCCGGGCTGCTCCAAAGACGTTGTTCTCCAACGCGGGCAGTCGGTCGGCATCAACATGCTCGATGACCTCCATCAGGATCGCCACGTCCATGTTCGCGATGCGCTCATCGGCATAGGTAACCGAGGATTGGAAAAGCTCAACCCGCGCGGCTTGGCGCTCCGGCATACGATCTAGGTTCAGCGCCTTGTGCGCCTTACGAAGCTCCCCCACAGAAACATCGGTACCAACGATCTGCGCGATTCGCGGATTCTCCAGCATCGGCCCCAGCAACACGCCGGAACCACAGCCGATGTCCACAACGCTGCGCGGGCGCAGGCTAAATACCTCACGCAGGACCCGCTCTTGACGCTGTCGATTTAGTGGGTTGGCTGGCTGGTCACCGCTGAACAGTTCGATTGCACCGGCTTCCCCGGCTTCCCCAGCAAGCTTCACGACGGCCTCGTTGACCAGGCCTTTTTGATCCGCAAGGTAGCGCCCCAGGATTCTCTCCCGCTGTGGGTGCTCCGGTAGCCAGTCCTGCGCACGCGCGGCGAGCTTGTCGATTTCCCGGTCATCGACCCAATAGTGTTTCCCACCGTCGAGGACGGGCAGCAGAATATACAGGTGATTGAGCAAATCGCGGACGGTTGCCCTACCCGAAAGCGTTATCGTCGGTGAGAACTTCTGGCCGGCAATATTGTTCGAAAAATCGCAGGCGACGTTCCACCCCAGCGGTTCGAACAGAGCCCGGATTTCTTCCTCGGTGCCGGGTACCGCGGCGACTGTCGCGGTGAGGTCGCTCGGGGTTTCGTCGTAAGGCGAGGGCTTTTCCATGACCATCGCCGTGGAGAAGACGGACTTCAGCGCCACTGTCATAAGCGATGACGCGGCCCATTGCCGGTCATTGATGTAGCCGGTCAGATTGAACGTATCAGCGCGGTACTGCTTGAGTTTCAGCAGCTCATCACGGTCAATATCAACCCAAAGGGCTGCCGTGCATTCGGCATCGGTAGCCGTGGGGAAAAAGACTCTGGCAACACCGAACTTTAACTCGGACTCATGCACGCGATCGGGATGCTTTCGCAAAATAAATCCCAAATCGCGTGCCGATTCAGCAGGCGAAGATTCACCGAGCCGAGAGTGTTTAGTGATTGCCAGATACATACGGCAAGTCTAACGCCTACCGCGGATTGGACTAGAGCATTTTTTGACCTACAGCGTCTTAGGCTTGTGGGCCGGACGACTCTCCTCGTAGGCCACAATGTCCGCTTCGTTACGCAGGGTCAGGGAGACGTCGTCAAGCCCTTCCATCAGACGCCAGCGGGTGTAGTCGTCGACCTCGAACGGGAAGACCTGCTCACCTGCCTCGACGGTGCGGGTCTCCAGGTTGACGGTGAGCTCCATGCCCGGGTTAGCTTCCAGCAGCTTCCACAGCAGCTCGACATCGGACTGCTGCATCTGTGCGGCGAGCAACCCCGCCTTGCCCGCGTTTCCGCGGAAGATGTCGGCGAAGCGGGAGGAGATGACGACGCGGAAGCCGTAGTCCATCAGTGCCCACACGGCGTGCTCACGGGAAGAACCGGTACCGAAGTCCGGCCCTGCTACGAGGACGGAGCCCTTTGCGTACTCCGGGCGGTTGAGCACAAAGTCGGACTCATTGTTGCGCCAGTTGCTGAACAGGCCATCCTCGAATCCGGTGCGGGTGACGCGCTTTAGGTAGACGGCCGGGATGATCTGGTCGGTGTCGACGTTGGATCGCTGCAGGGGAACGCCGACGCCGGTGTGAGTATCAAACTTTTCCATGGTGAAAGGTCCTTAGAAGTTCTGCTTGGTTCTGTTGTGCAAAGATCGGCAGTGAGAGTCAGTTAGAGATCAGCCGGTGCTGCGAAGTGACCGGCGACGGCGGTAGCTGCGGCGACGGCAGGGCTGACCAGGTGGGTGCGACCACCCTTGCCCTGGCGGCCCTCGAAGTTGCGGTTGGAGGTCGAAGCGCAACGCTGGCCTGGAGTCAGCTGGTCCGGGTTCATGCCCAAGCACATGGAACAGCCCGGCATACGCCATTCAGCGCCTGCTTCTTCAAAGATCTTGCCCAGTCCCTCTTCTTCAGCCTGCGCGCGGACCTTTGCGGAGCCCGGCACGATGAGCATCTGGACGCCGTCGGCAACCTTGCGGTCCTTCAGCACGTCGGCGACGGCGCGCATGTCCTCGATGCGGCCGTTGGTGCAGGAGCCGACAAAGACAACATCAACGTTGACGTCGCGCATCGGGGTGCCCGGCTTCAGATCCATGTACTCCAGTGCGCGTTCGGCCGCGATGCGGTCGGAGTCCTCAGCGATGAACTCCGGATCTGGCACGGTCTCCCCCAGCGGCACGCCCTGGCCAGGGTTAGTACCCCAGGTAACGAATGGAGTCAGCGCGGAACCGTCGATTTCAACGACCTTGTCGAACTTCGCGTCCTCGTCAGTAACCAGGGACTTCCAGTATTCGACTGCCTCGTCCCACTGCTCGCCCTGCGGCGCGTGCGGGCGGTCCTTCAGGTATTCGAAGGTGGTCTCGTCCGGAGCAATCATGCCGGCACGGGCACCGGCTTCGATGGACATGTTGCAAATGGTCATGCGGGCTTCCATCGACAGCTTCTCGATGGCCTCGCCGCGGTACTCAATAACGTGGCCCTGACCACCGCCGGTGCCAATCTTGGCGATAATCGCCAGAATCAAATCCTTGGCGGTAACACCATCCTGCAGTTCGCCGGTGACGTTGACCGCCATGGTCTTGAAAGGCTTCAGCGGCAGGGTCTGGGTAGCCAGAACGTGCTCAACCTCCGAGGTACCGATACCGAAGGCCATAGCACCGAAAGCACCGTGGGTTGCGGTATGCGAGTCACCACAGACGACGGTGGTGCCCGGCTGAGTCAGGCCCAGCTGTGGGCCGACGACGTGCACGATACCCTGTTCGCGGTCGCCCATCGGATGCAGGCGGATACCGAACTCCTCGGCGTTCTTGCGCAGTGTGGCAATCTGGGTACGAGAGGTCGGCTCCTCAATCAGATTGATTTTGCCGCCGGCGACAGTGGTCGGAACGTTGTGGTCCTCGGTTGCGATGGTCAAATCCGGGCGGCGTACCTTGCGCCCTGCCAGACGGAGGCCATCAAAAGCCTGCGGCGAGGTAACCTCGTGGACGAGGTGCAGATCGATATAAATCAGATCTGGTTCGCCGTTGTCGCCTTGCTTGACTACGTGGTCATGCCAGACTTTCTCGGCCAGAGTCTTCGGGCTGGTGTCCGTGGTGCGCATAGTGGGTGAGCCGCCTTCCGGATATATCTCTTTTATCTCAAGGAATGAGATGTTAATATCATGGCATGGGACAGATTAGCACATCCGAGACGCCAGCTCTAAGTGGCATTAAGGTTCTCGACCGTTCGGTACTCATTCTCAAGTCTGTTGCAGAAACTCCACGCACCCTCGCCGAGCTCTGTGACGACACCGGCCTGCCCCGCGCCACCGCCCATCGGCTGGCCACGGCGTTGGAAGTACACCGCCTTGTCACCCGCACTCCGGACGGCCGCTGGACGACGGGCCCCGGCCTCACCGAGATCACGCCTGTCACAACCGACCTGCTTGCCGACGCCGCAGCGCACATCCTGCCGAAGCTAGTAGAGGTAACCGGAGAGTCCGTGCAGCTCTACCGTCTCACCGGCGATACCCGCACCTGTATTGCCTCCATGGAGCCCGCCACCGGACTGCGCAACACCGTGCCAGTTGGCTCTCGCATGCCGCTAACCGCCGGCTCCGCCGCACGTGTTCTCCTGGCCTTTGGCCCGGCCAACCTCGCTGAGCGAATGCTTCCCGACGCCGACTTCAACCAACAGGACCTCGACGACTGCCGACGTCTCGGCTGGTCCGAGTCCATGGGTGAGCGCGACCCCGCACTTGCCTCCGTCTCCGCCCCGGTTTTCGACAGCAACCAGCGCATGATTGCAGTCCTATCCGTCTCCGGCCCCGTGGAGCGCATGACTCCGTCGCCCTACGAATGCTGGGGCGCAAAGGTTCTCGGCGCCGCTGAAGAGATGAGCTCCCGACTGTAATGCCCGCTTACCGTCACCTTGTCCTTCTTCTGTCCATGTTCGCGGCGGTCGGTTCGTCCGTCGTTCACATGGGTGTGCCTTTTCTCATCCCATCCCTACAGGAAAACGGCTTAAGCCTCTCCGCCGCCGGCCTCGTCGCAGCAATGCCGGCGGCCGGTATTGTCTTCACGCTCATCGCCTGGGGCTGGTTTGTCGACCGCTATGGCGAACGCGCAGCTCTGTTCGCCGGCCTGACCTCTACTGCCTTAACGACGGGGCTTGCGGCGCTAGCTTCGTCGTCAAGCCCGGCTCTGCTCGGGGCCACGCTCTTTCTCGCCGGGTGTGCGGCGGCGAGCGTGAATTCGGCATCCGGCCGCGTGGTGTCGGGCTGGTACCCACCGCATCAGCGCGGCACTGCGATGGGCATTCGCCAAATGGCTCAGCCCCTCGGCGCTGCACTATCAGCGGTAACCCTGCACCCTCTCGCGCAGAATTACAGCATCGGAGTCGCACTCGCGATGCCCGCAATCCTGTGCGCCGTGCTGGCGTTGCTTGTACTGATAGGCGTGAAGAATCCCCCTCGCCCTGATGCCTCGAACCCCACCGTCACGGCCAGCCCCTACCGGGACGGCAAGTACCTCGTGCGCATCCACATCGCCTCGGCGCTGCTGTCCTGGCCGCAGTCGATGATGGGTGCCTACATTCTGGTGTGGTTGCTGTCTGTGGGGTACTCCGATGGCACGGCGGGCACAATTGTGATGGTCTCGCAGCTGCTCGGTGCCGGATCGCGAGCACTGATGGGTGTGGTCTCTGACCGAGTGCGATCTCGCATCCGCCCCTACCGCTGGGTCTCGGGTGCGACCTTTGTTTTGGCTGTCGCAATGATGATTGCCAGCTGGGCTGATTGGCGCACGCTTGGAACTTTGCTGGTCTGCGCACTGGCCGTTGCTGTGGTCAGCCCGAATGGACTCGCCTTCACCGCAGTTGCTGAATACGCAGGCCCCTTCTGGTCCGGACGCGCTATGGGTACGCAGAACACGTTCCAGAACATTATCTACGCTGCAACGCCTCCGGTTTCGGGTGCGATTGTGGCCGCTGCGGGCTTCCCCGCGCTGTTTGCCGTCACGGCTCTGTTCCCCGCCGCCGCGCTGGGTATTGCGCCACGAGAAGACCAGAACCGCAACGGGCGGGTGCGGGTCGAGCTTGACTAGCTAGCTCCGCATCCACCAACCAAATCGAGCCACGCACGCTACCCAGTGCACAGCCAATAAACACAGCAGTCCGGCACTAACGGCGTACAGCCACTGCGCGCCGATAGTGCCACCCAGGTTGTGCGTACCAAGACTCAGAGTGCCCACGGGGAAGGTTGCACCCCACCAACCAGGGCTGTATCCCGCCCAACGGATTACGGCGCGGGTGAATCGTCGTAAAGCAATGGCGACGAGGAAGACACCGACAATGAGCACGGTGGAACCGTAAGCGACAGCGAAGGTTCGGTTGAAAAGCAGCTGGGCAGCGGCCGTGGACTGACCGACCAATCCGAGCGGAATCCAGGCAGTACCGGCGATGGAATCGGGGATACGCATGGTGCCGGAGAACAGCGCGACGTAGCAACGTACGAAAACCGGCAGAACTGTAATCAGCGCCATACAGAAGAGTATTTGTGCGCAGACCTGATAGAACGTGCCGTAGCCAACGCTCAGCTGCGCGCCGCTTGTCGCCGCCACCATCGGGGCGACCAGTGCAAGGCCCCACTGAAAAGTCGGCTCGCCTTCGAATCCTCGCAGTTGACGAAGACTGACGTAGATTGCCAGCGGCGCGCCAATCCACCAGGACGCCAGCTGCCACACAGAATCGTTAAACAACGAGCTTGCGGCGCTCCCGAGAGACATAATGCCCATCGCGAACATGCCCCACGGCGCCTGCAACTTCGAGTGAAAAGCCGGGTTTCGAAATCGCAACCAACCGACCACTATGAAACCGAGAATGCCAACTGCCACGACGAGAAGCAGTTCCGGAACCACCGGCACGTCATGAATGTGCGCAAGCGTGGCGAAGATGGAGGTGCCCATCAGCGATCCTGCCCACGCAGGCCCGGCGGGCGCAAGCACATCACTGCGAGGAGAGTTGGTCATGCCCATACCGTATTTGTTCTTGCTGCAGTCACCGCTATCACGAAACTCTGTGAGGGGTACCATTGATGCATGTACCCCTCCGCTGTGGCCGAACTCGAAGCACTTTTCACCGTCGCCCGTGCGGGGTCGATCTCGAAGGCCGCGCGTGAGCTCGGCACCAACCAGCAGACCATGTCCGCACGCATCGCACGGGCGGAAAGAGCGCTGGGAATCACAGTCTTCGAACGCTCCCCTTACGGCGTCTCCCCTACAGAAAAAGGGCAAGTGCTTATCGACGCTCTCCCAGACCTCCTCGCCGCCTGCCACAAGTTTTCGGGCATTGCCGCCAGCTTGCGTTCCGACAATGTTCCCCGCCACCTCACCCTTGCGGTGTCCAACACTGTCGCTGAGCTCTACTACCCCGGCTGGGCCGCAGAGTTCCACCGGCAACATCCCGCAGTCAAACTTTCGATGGTGCAGGCAAACTCCCGTGAGGTGCGGCAACTAGTAGCCGACAGTGCGGTGGACTTCGGCCTGGTAGAGGGCGAGGCTGGTCGGCACGACCTCGAAGAACGAATCATCGGCACCGACGAACTGGTCCTCGCCGTGCCGACTGGGCATTTGTGGGCTGAGCGGGCCGAGATATCCGCCGAGGAACTGCGCGCGACGCCACTCGTTATTCGCGAACCGGGTTCCGGTAGCCGACAGGTGGTGGAAGATGCACTGGGCACTCTCACCGAACCCGCCGGAGAATTTGGCTCCCTTTCAGCACAGCGCGCTGGAATGATTGCGCTGGCAGCGCCAACAATCATCGCCCGCGGCGCAATTCGCGATCAGGTAACGCTCGGGCGCATCGTCATCGTCCCCACCGACACCGTTTTTACTCGCAACCTCAGCGTGGTTATGCGTCGTGGCAGTAAAGCTAGTGGGGACATTTCGGAATTTATCCGCATTGCTAGTCCTATACTTAGCAAGCATGAGCAATTCGAATGATGAACTCTTTTCCTCCGACCGCTACGATGCCGGTATCCAAATCCGCCGCGAGGTAATGGGCGACGAATTCGTCGATGCCGCCCTCTCCCGCAATGCTGGCTCCGACGGAGAGACCCTGCAGAAGCACATCACCGCCACAGTCTGGGGTTCTGTCTGGAGCCGCGAAGGGCTGGCCAAGCGCGATCGCTCTCTGCTCAACATTGGAATGCTCGTCGCTCTGCGAGCCACCGAGGAACTGCGCGGCCACATCAAGGGCGCCCTCGCCAACGGTCTGACCCGCACCGAGATCACCGAAGCCATCGTCCACGCTTCCGGTTACTGCGGCGCACCGGCCGCACTGTCCGCGATGAAGGTCGCGCAGGAAGTGCTCGTTGCTGAGCTCGGCCCGCTTGACGACGACGATCAGTAGGCAGCCCATGGGCTCTCAGGCTCTGGTCTCCGCGTTAGTACATCAGTGATGCGGCGCAGCAGCCACGACAGTGGCAGGGCGATGGCAGTGGTGACAATTGCCACTGCCAACATCGAACCCTGGAAGGTCTGATAACCCATCAAGCTCATTACCCAGTCCATGACCAACACGTGAACGAGGAAGAACTCGTAAGAGACTTCTCCCAACCAAATCATGGCTGGATGACGAAGCCACCTTACCTCCGTACCCAGCGCAATCGGAGCCACGAATGCGCCGGCAGACAGACCATACAGCGTGGTCTTCCACAACGCCTGGTCGACATCATCCGGCACCAAGGTTGCTGGCCCCACGTGAGTGGTTGTGGATAGGAAAAACAGGACTAGCGCTATCAGCCAGCTGGCCGCCAAATTGACGCGCCAGCCAACTTTTCGCCCGTAAGCCAGCAGCATTCCGATGGCGAACCAGTCGAAATACGCCATCGGCCACAGCCGTGCCACTACCGGCAGCAGCCCTTCCTGATGCGACAGCACAGTCCAGACCGGTCCAATAAGGCCAAAACCAATAATGATGGCCAACGTTGGACCAGGCCGCAGCCGCCCCTTTGTGATCGTCCAGATGCCAAGCCCCACCAGCGGCAATACCAAGTAGAAGCCGACTTCCACCACCATCGACCACATCTGCGGCAAGCCCGGGTGAATCCAGCCGAATTGGAGCGTCTGGGTAAACGACATCGTGCGCAACCAGCCCTGTAGCCCTCCACCAGATGGTGGTGGCTCGTCTGCAGTGTGAATCAGAAAGGCCGCAGTGACCACAATCCAGTAGGCCGGCAGGACTCTCTTCGCACGGCTGGTGAAATACTTCCGCAAGTCCGGTCGGTTCGCGGGGACGTCGTCAGGCGAACCGAGCCAGCGCCCTGTGAGCAGAACCGCACTGAGCACGAAGAAGATGGTGACGCCAATTTCGAATCGACCGTTGAGGCGCCCCCACCAATCGCCGGTGTAATTGCCCGTCCAAAACGCGGCATGCGTGAGCAGGACGCCGAACGCGCCGATGGCTCGGATGCTGGTCAGCTCCGGAACGTAGGTGGACTTGGCCGAATTCATGCCAATATTTTAGGAGCGCAAAGTACTTCCCCGTGTTATTTCGGCAAAAGTGGAATCTACATAATTTCTTCTACATATTCTCGACGGTGCTCAAAATGTACTGAGCAGATTCACGCAACCGCTCCAGCTCCCAGCTGTTTAGCTGTGGCGGCATACGGCGAATGATTCCACCTCGGCCAATCACCGCAGGCATCGACAGCGAGACATCCGGCAACCCGTATTCACCATCCAAGCGTGTACACACCGGGTGGACGCTGTTTTGATCCAGCATCACCGCACGGGCAATTTCCAAAGCGGAGCGTGCAACACCGGCATTAGTCCAGCCCTTGGCATTGAGAACATCGTAAGCTGCCCCGACCACGGCATCTTGAATTTCTTGCGGTGAAGGCAGCGGCGTGCCATGCCATTTTTCCAGTTCTGCCCACCTCACACCTTGAACATTGAGTGTGGACAAAATTGGGACAGCCGTAAGCCCGTGCTCACCCATCATGTAGCCAGTGACTGACTTCGGGTCGATGCCGAGCTGCTTGGCCACCACCCAGCGCAGTCGAGCCGAGTCCAGCATGGTGCCGGTACCAAAGAGCTTTTCCGCGGGGTAGTCGAACTCGGTATGTGCCAAGTGCACCACCGCATCGAGTGGATTAGTAATAAAGAGGACGATCGCATCGCGCGTATGCTTCACGATTCCCGGCATGACATCGCGAACCACCTCCCCGCTGAGCTTGGCCAATCCGGCACGGTCCGGACGGGAATCCGGGTCGTCCGGGTCCGGGAGAATGGACGCACCAGCAGCGACGATAATCATATCTGCGTCAGCACAATCGCTGTAGTCGCCAGCATGCACATTGACATAGTCCGTGCCGGGAACACCAGTGGACTGGGATTGGTCCAGAGCCTCGCCATGCGCGACGCCTGGTGCTGCGTCAATAGTGGCAATCTCAGCGAACAGCCCGGATTCCATGGCATATGTCAGAACATACGAACCGACGTGACCGAGACCAATACAAACGAGTTTTGAATGTTTCATAGTTTCGATACTAGGACTGTGGAAATCCAGTGCCGCGGTGGAGGGGTGAGCAGCAAGACAAGAGCCTCCACTCGATTACGAGTGAAGGCTCTTGTCTCTATATATCTTTGTACCCCGTACGGGATTTGAACCCGTGTTACCGCCGTGAGAGGGCGGCGTCCTAGGCCGCTAGACGAACGGGGCTTAGAACTTTCATCCGCGCGCTGCGGACTTGTTAAACAATACACTAGACGTGGATAGTAACTGCAAATCACCAGGTCAAAGCACTAAATTCCAAGTGTTTCCGCATTTTCTGCCAATGCGTTTTTAAGCTCCGCTTCATCCATTCTTCGCAAAGTCGCAACTTCGGCGACAGTGTCCCGCAACGCGGCGATGACCTCGGCAGAGACCGCCTCCGCCGCATCACCGCTTCCGGGCTCGCGCGGAAGGTCAGTTTCCAGCAAAAGCCTATCGACGGGCACCTGCGACACATAGGCCCGTCCGCGTTTGGTCCGCAACATGAGCGGATTGACGGAGATGTAGCCACCGGCTCGGATAAGCCTGGTCAGCTCATCGTTGGTGCCACCGAAACGGTGAAAGATGGGCACGAGATTCTGACCGAGCCCTACCCCTTTGCCGGAGTCCAAGCGTGGTTCCAGCAGATCAAGCACCGTATCGGCGCTGCGGACTGTGTGAATGGACAGGATATGCGGCTGGCTCGAAGCTTGGACAGCATCGAGGATGCCGGTGAGGACATGGATTTGAGTCTCGGCGGGAACGTCGTCAAGCCTGCGGGGCGCGAAGTCCAAGCCAATCTCACCGACGAAACGGGTGTGTGGAAGGGCCTCGCGAAATATCTCAAGCTCGCGCTCGTAGTTGCCGTCGATATACCACGGGTGATAGCCGACTGCGGCCATGGGGAGATTTTCGCGCTCTAGCTCGACAAATCCGGAGGGGCGGACTGTCTGCGCGATGATCTCCACGCCTTCCTGCGCAATATCGGCTTTGAAGCACTCGCGCGAAGCCGGTGGCAGGAAATCGTAGTGAAAGTGGGTATCGATGAGCCGCATCATTTTTCCGTTGGTGGCTGGTTTTCGTCGGCCGGACCGCCGATGCGCGGGGCCAGCGGGGTTTCCTCGAACCCGAGCAGACGGCGAATGACCTTTCCGGCCAGCATCTGCCCCATGATTGGCGGTATGTAGCTCATGGTACCGAGGGTTTCCGCCTTGGTACCGCTGCCCTTGTCCGCAATTCTCACTGGCTCTTCGGATGAGTACAGCACCTCAAGACCGCGAATGCGTCGGCGGATACACACCTGACGGACGACCTTCGCCAGCGGACAGACCTTTGTCTTATTGATTTTCGAGAAGGTCAGCCGAGCTGGGTCGAGCTTATTTCCGCCGCCCATAGCGGAAATGAGGTGGACACGATTTTCCGCGCACCACTGCGCGATCTCAATCTTGCCGGTGACATCGTCGATAGCGTCGATGATGTAATCCGGACGCGGGAACTGCTCGAAGGTCTCCGCCAGGTTTTCGCGTGTGAGAAAAATCTGGCGGGCATAGGTCGTACAATCCGGGTTGATATCGGCAACCATCGCCTCCATGACCTCGGCTTTGACCCGGCCAATCGTGGAGACAAAAGCCAGCGCCTGACGGTTGAGATTGCTCGGCTCCACGACATCACCGTCGATCAAGATGAGGTTGCCCACGCCGCCTCGGGCAAGAGCTTCGGCACAACTCGACCCCACGCCTCCGAGTCCGACAACCATGACGGTAGATTCAGCTAACGTTTCTAGCCCCTCCTCCCCTAGGAGAAGCTTCAGTCGTGCGAAACGTTCACTGGTCATAGTCGCCCCTGGTCATAGTCGCCTCGATTCTTAAAAAACAAAAACTCCCCAGCCGACTGACTGGGGAGTAACTTTGTACCCCGTACGGGATTTGAACCCGTGTTACCGCCGTGAG